>JBHHVO010000090.1:0-10720 GCA_046754365.1 Phycisphaerae bacterium
GCTCGGGCGTCCACGGCGGATCCCACACGAGTTCGACCTTGACATCGGACACGCCGTCGACGCCCCGGACCCGCGCCTCGACCTCGCCCGGCAGCGACCCGGCCACCGGACACGCCGGCGAGGTCAGCGTCATCCGGATCTGCACCGTGCCGTCACCGCCAACGTCGATGCCGTAGATGAGCCCCATGTCATAAATGTTGACCGGGATCTCCGGGTCAAACACCGTACGCAGGACCTCCACGACGGACGCCTCCGTCGCCTGCGCGCTCAGCCGCTCGATCGGTGATTCGTCCATGATGGTCCGTGGCCGCCGCGGCGACGCCGCGACGGCATCCCTACTCCGTCGTCACCACCCGCCCGGCGTTCTCGAGCGCCGCCTTGACGGTGTGCCACGCGAGCGTCGCGCATTTCACCCGGGCCGGATACGCACACACGCCGGAAAACACGGCCAGCTTCCCGAGCGCCGCGCCGGCGTCGCGACCCTGACTGTCGCCCGTGACCAGACCGTGGAAGTCCTGGAACAGCGCCTTGGCCTCGTCGAGCGTCTTGCCCTTGATGCTCTCGGTCATCAGCGACGCCGACGCCGTCGAAATCGCACAACCCGACCCCTCGAACACCACATCCGTAACAACGTCGCCGTCCAGCTTGATCGACACCGTGACCTCATCACCACACAGCGGGTTGTAGCCCTTCGCCGATCGGTCCGCGTCGGCCAGCCCCCGCCGGTTCCGCGGACGTCGGTAGTGATCCAGGATGAGCTCCTGGTAGAGTTCCTTCAGATCCGACATCACCCAAACACCTCAACCACCTGCCGGATCCCCGCCGCCAACGCGTCGATCTCTTCCTTCGTGTTGTAGAACGCCAGCGACGCACGCGCCGTCGCCGGCACGCCGAAACGCTCCATCACCGGCTGCGCACAATGATGACCCGTGCGCACCGCGATCCCCTGCTGATCGAGAATCGTACCGACGTCGTGCGGATGAACACCCTCCACGAGAAACGACAACACCGCCGCCTTCTCCGGCGCCGTACCGATCAGCCGCACCTCCGGGATCGACCCGAGCACCGACGTCGCATACGCCAACAAGTCCTGCTCGTACGCCGCAATGTTGTCCAGCCCGACGCCGCTCACATAGTCTACGGCCGCACCGAACGCGATCGCGCCGGCGATATTCGGCGTCCCCGCCTCGAACTTATGCGGCAGGTCGTTGTACGTCGTCCCGCTGAAGCTCACCGACTTGATCATCTCGCCGCCGCCCTGATACGGCGGCAACCCGTCCAAAAGATCGTACTTGCCGTACAACACACCCACGCCGGTCGGCCCGAACATCTTGTGGCTCGACAACGCATAGAAGTCGCAGTCCAGCGCCTCCACATCGACACGCATGTGCGGCACCGCCTGCGCACCATCCACGAGCACGCGCACGCCGTGCGCGTGCGCCAGCTCCACGATGCGCCGGATCGGGTTGATCGTACCCAGCGCGTTGGACACATGCGTGACGGCCACGAGCATGGTACGCGGGCCGAGCAGCGCTTCGAACGCGTCCAGCGGCAGCGCACCATCTTCGTCGATCGGCGCCACCCGCAGCACCGCGCCCGTCTGCTCGCACAACATCTGCCACGGCACGATGTTCGAGTGATGCTCCATCGTGGAAATCACGATCTCATCGCCCGACTCAATCACCGACGCGCCGTAGGTCCGCGCCACCAGGTTGATCGCCTCCGTCGTGCCGCGGACGAACACGATCTCCTCGCGGCGCGCCGCACCGATAAACTTCTGCAGCTTGCCACGAGCCTGTTCATACGCGTGCGTCGCCTCAACGCTCAGCTTGTGCACGCCGCGATGGATGTTCGCGTTCATCTCGCTGTAGTACCGCTCCAGCGCGTCGAGCACGACCTGAGGCTTCTGCGTCGTCGCCGCGTTGTCCAGGTACGCCAGCGGGTGCCCGTTGACCGTCTGCTTCAGAAACGGTAAGTCCCGCCGAATCCGGGCGACGTCCAGGCGGACCGCGCCCGGCGCCGGCGCCCTCCCCGTCGATGGGTCCGGCGCGGTGATCATAGCGCCCCCTGCAGCAAGCCGCCCTGCGGAAGCCGCGTCAACACCAGCGACTCGAGCCGCCTCCGTAACGCCTCCACCTTGATCTCCGCCACGCTCTCGCCGGCGAACGCGTGCACCAGCATGCTCCGCGCGAGCACGTCGCCGAGCCCGCGCGAGCGAAGATAAAAGACCGCCTCGTCGTCGACGCGACCGATCGTCGCACCGTGCGTGCACTTGACGTCGTCCGCGAAAATCTCCAGTTGCGGCTGGCTCTCCACGCGAGCGCGATCCGACAAAATCAGGCTGTTGTTCGTCTGCTTCGCATCCGTCTTCTGCGCGCCGTCGCGCACCACGATGCGACCGGTGAACACGCCCGTCGCGCCACCGTCCAAGATGCCCTTGAAGAACTCCCGGCTGTCGCAGTGGGCCCGGGCGTGATCGACAACGAGATGGTTGTCCACATGCTGCTCGCCGCCGATGACGTACAGCCCGCGCAGCGTACAACAACAACCCTCACCGCTCATAACCGTGTTGATGTCGTTACGCACGAGCCGACCGCCGAACGTGAGCGCGTGCGACGACACCTGACTGCCGCGCTCCTGGTGAATCTGCAGCGTCCCCACGTGGTACGCGCGCTCGCCCTCCCGACCAACCTTGTAATGATCCACGACGGCGCCGTCGCCCGCGACGACCTCCGTCACCGCGTTCGTAAAGTACACGCCCGCCCCGACACCCGCATACGTCTCCACGATCGTCGCCTCGCAATTCCGCTCAGCGATGATCAGGCTCCGCGGATGCGAAACCGTCGCCGGCGCCGACGACGTCGAGATGAACACCAGCTCGATCGCGCCATCAACCACCGCGCCGGCGGGAATGTGAACCAGCGCCCCGTCCACCAGCAACGCCGTGTTGAGCGCCGTGAACGCGTGCGCGTCGAACGATGCATGGCGGGCCAGATGCCGCGCCGCCACGCCGTCCGCGTCGCCCATCGCCTCGGCCAGCCCGCACACCCGCACACCGCCGACCGACCCCGTCGACGACAACGCACGCGACAGCCGGCCGTTCACGAACACGAGCCGCGCGCCGCCACCGTCTGGAAGCACCAACGGCTTCATCGCGTCCGGCGCTACCGCTACGTCACCATCCGCCGGCGCGAAACCCTGCGCCGCGATCGGCGCCACGTTCGTATGCCGCCACGCCTCGTCGCGCGTACCCGGAAAACCAAGCTCCGAAAACCGCTCGAACGCCGCCGCCCGCGTCGTATCAAACCACTTCCCATCCGCGCCGCCGTCCGCGCGACCGCCCATCACGCGATCGTAATGAGACCGATACCTCGCGGCCGCGTCCACTGCTTCGAGTATGCCCGGCATGCGTATTCCCTAGGAAACGGCCGCCTGAGTGTCCACGGCCCCGCTCTGGACCCACCCGTAGCCGCGTTCCTCAAGCTCCAGCGCCAGCTCCTTACCGCCCGATTTCACGATCCGACCGTCCAAGAGCACGTGTACGTGATCCGGCACGATGTAATTCAGTAACCGCTGATAATGCGTAATCACCACGATCGCCCGCTCGGGACTACGCAACGAGTTCACCCCGTCCGCCACAATCTTTAACGCATCGATGTCCAATCCCGAGTCCGTCTCGTCCAGGATCGCGAGCCGCGGCTCCATCACGGCCATTTGAAAAATCTCATTACGCTTCTTCTCGCCCCCCGAGAACCCCTCGTTGATCGCACGCTTGAGCAGGCCGTCGTCAATGTTGACGAGCCTGGCCTTCTCCTTCACATGATTCAGAAACTCCACCGCGTCCAGCTCGTCCAGCCCCCGGTGCTTCCGCTGCGCATTGAGCGCCGCCTTAAGAAAATAGCTCGTCGTAACACCGGGAATCTCAACCGGGTATTGAAACGCCAGAAACAGCCCCTCGCACGCACGCACCTCCGGCGCCATGTCCAACATGTCCTTGCCGTCATACGTGATCGTACCGTCGGTCACCGCATACGTGTCGCGGCCCGCCAGCACCTGCGCAAGCGTGCTCTTGCCCGAGCCGTTCGGGCCCATAATGGAGTGAACCTCCCCGGCGTTGACCGTGAGATTCACGCCGTTGAGTATGGGATTTCCATCCACACCGGCGTGCAGATTCCGAATTTCCAGCATGTTCGTTCCTTCTTGTTCCGATGCCCACGCGGCACGATCAACACCCTTGAAGCGGACAGCGGGTTGTGTTTTGAACCGTCCGCGAACACGCCCGTGAACAACACAAGCCGATCGGTGCGGCGCCGGCTGCAACACATGTCGTACCGGTCTGCAACCGGTACAACCGCGAGCCAAACGTCCGCGGGCCGGTTGCTCAACACACGCCTAACCCACACTCCCCTCCAGGCTCACGTCCAGCAGCTTCTGCGCCTCCACGGCGAATTCCATCGGCAGCTCACGGAACACCTCCTTGCAAAAGCCGTTCACGATCATGGAAACCGCGTCCTCGAGCGCGATGCCGCGCTGATTACAGTAGAAAATCTGATCGTCGCCGATCTTCGACGTCGTGGCTTCGTGCTCCATGTGGGCCGTGCTGTTCTTCACCTCGATATACGGGAACGTGTGCGCCCCGCACTTATCCCCGAGCAACATCGAATCGCACTGCGTAAAGTTCCGCGCGTTGTCGGCGCCCTTGTTGATCTTCACACCGCCGCGGTACGTGTTCTGTCCGTACATCGCCGAGATACCCTTCGACACCACCGTGCTCCGCGTGTTCTTGCCGATATGGATCATCTTCGTGCCCGTGTCCGCCTGCTGGTGGTTGCTCGTCATCGCCACCGAGTAGAACTCGCCGACGGAGTTGTCACCCAGCAGAATGCAACTCGGGTACTTCCACGTAATCGCCGACCCCGTTTCCACCTGTGTCCACGAAATCCGCGCGTTCCGCCCGGCGCACTTGCCACGCTTCGTCACGAAATTGTAGATGCCCCCCACACCGTCCTTGTCGCCCGGATACCAGTTCTGGACCGTCGAGTACTTGATCGTCGCGTCGTCCAGCGCCACGAGTTCCACCACCGCGGCGTGAAGCTGGTTCTCGTCGCGCATCGGCGCCGTGCAGCCCTCCAGATAACTCACGGAGCTCCCGGCCTCCGCCACGATGAGCGTCCGCTCGAACTGCCCGGTCGACGAGGCATTGATCCGAAAATACGTGGAAAGATCCATCGGGCACCGAACGCCCTTCGGAATGAACACGAACGACCCGTCCGTAAACACCGCCGAGTTCAGTGTCGCGAAGAAATTGTCCGAATACGGCACGACCGAACCCAGGTATTTCTGCACGAGGTCGGGATGCTCGCGCACCGCCTCCGAAAACGAACAGAAGATAATCCCCAGCTCCGAGAGCTTGTGCTTAAACGTCGTCGCCACCGACACGCTGTCGAACACCGCATCCACCGCGACACCCGCCAGGATCGCGCGCTCCCGCAACGGAATACCGAGCTTCTCATACGTCGCCAACAGCTTCGGATCCACGTCATCCAGGCTCTTGGGACCGTCCGTCCGCTGCTTCGGCGCAGAGTAGTACACGATCGACTGGTAATCGATCGGCGGATACTGGATGTTCGCCCACGTCGGCTCCTTCATCGTCAGCCAGTGCCGATATGCCTTGAGCCGCCAATCCAGCAGCCACCGCGGCTCCCCCTTCTTGGACGAAATCACGCGGATCACGTCCTCGCTCAACCCCGGCGGCACGCTGTCGGACTCGATGTCCGTCACGAAACCATACCGATACTCCTGTTGCGCGACACGCTCGAGCGTTTGCGTGGAATCCGACATCCCGTCTGTACTCCGAGTTTCGCTTGCACGTCCCGCCGCCGCGCCGGGACCACCGTCCATACCCTCATCGCCGCTCAACCGCCGCACTCCCTGCCGACGCCGCACGACCGGAACAACACAACGACGTCACACGCACGCCACACCGGCCATCGCCTCTTCTCGACGGGCCACGACGCGAAAGGCGTCATACCGCCGCACCGATACCGCGACGCCGCGAACGGCGCACGTGGCCCCCCTTGGGGCACACCGCCACGCCCCACCCGTCGCGACGCCCGATCGATCAAACCGAGAAGCTGCTGCCGCAGCCGCACGTGCTCGTCGCGTTTGGATTGCTGAACACGAACCCGCGGCCCATGACCTCGTCCTTGAAGTCAATCGTCGTGCCGTCGAGATAGAGCTGGCTCTTCGAGTCGCAGATCACGTTCACGCCGTGCTGCGGCCACAGCTCGTCGTTGTCCGTCTTCGTCTCCGTCAGATCCAGCGAGTAGCTAAACCCGCTGCAACCGCCGCCTTTCACACCGACACGAAGGTAGAACGTCTTCGCCTCGCCGTTTTCCCCAGGCGCCGCGCCGTTTTGCTGCGCGATGATCTGCCGAACCTCTTTCGCCGCTGTTTCCGATAACGTCACGGGCATTCCAACAACTCCTTACTACCGTCGCTCACCACGGCCGACCGCGACCGCGGTGGTCACATGACACCAATCCAACCGGGCCCCACGCGTCCCACAAACCTGGCCCACCGACACCAGACCACAACCCGCGCGGCACCACGACATGCCTACCGCACGACGCGACACCTGCGCCACCGTCCCCGACGCCGCCCGAGCGTGCCATGCGACGCCCACAAACACTAACGAATCGTGCACGCCCAAGCATCCCAGCCGCACATCGCAAAACGCAACCGTCACACCTCGTCACGTACCGTCAAGCACCGATCCACCACCACCGTCGGGACACCCAAGCTCACCGGAACCGAGTCCAACGCGATGTGCGCGAGCGTGACCTGCCCGAAGAACGCGTGCAACATGTCATGCACTTTCCGTACCGGACGTTTGATCTTGCATCCCGACTCCAAATCACACCCGTGCAGCTCCGCGTCACCGCCGTCCACGCAACACACCGTCAACTGAAACCGACCCTCGATCGCGTCGATGAGCTCCGCCAGACTGATCCGGTCCGGCGACCTCGCCAACTGGTATCCACCCTTCGGGCCCATCACCGACGTCACAAGCCCACCCTGCATCAATTGATGCAGGATATTCGTCAGCATGGGTAGCGGAATCCCGCTACTCTCCGCCACCGCGCGGGCGCTCGCCCGGTCCGGCGACCGCCGGGCCAGGTCCGCCATCGCGACCAACGCGTAATCAGCCTTCCGCGTCAAAGACAACACGACGCCACCCTCACATACGACCCATCATCGGGTCCGCCTTATATAGTACCATATCGGTGCTAATTCAAGCCCTAACCATGACCAATTTAGTGATATTTCGCGCAACCTCGACCCCAAACCCCCGAGATTCATCTAACAATCATGTTTATGAAGTGAAAATGATGACCGCCTCCGGACGTCCCTGCCGCCGAGCCGCTCCGCCATCCAGACCGCAGGGGGCAGACGCGCTTTGACGCCGATGCGCCGGGGCCTATCATGCGGCCGTGGAAGTCGGGCAGACCATTCGTGCGGCGGAGCGATCTGAGGTCGCGTTCCGCGCGGCCGAGCGGCTCATGCCGGGTGGGGTGAGTTCGCCGGTCCGGGCGTTCCGCGCGGTCGGGGGCACACCGCCGGTCATCGCCAAGGGCAACGGCGCGACCATCATCGACCTCGACGGCAACGAGTACATCGACTACGTGTGCTCGTGGGGGGCGCTCATCCTCGGACACGCGGACGACCGCGTCGTCGCCGCCGTCGGCAAGGCCGCGGCCAAGGGATGCAGCTTCGGCGCGCTCTCTGAGGGCGAGATTCGCCTCGCCGAGCTCATCGTCAGTCGGATTCCCGCCGCCCAGATGATCCGCCTGGTCAACTCCGGCACCGAGGCCGTCATGAGCGCCGTCCGGCTCGCCCGCGGGTTCACGGGGCGAGACCGGATCGTCAAGTTCAAGGGTTGCTACCACGGGCACGTGGACGCCCTGCTCGCGGCGGCGGGGTCGGGGCCGATGACGCTCGGCACACCCGTGTCGCCGGGCGTACCGTCGGGGGCGGCCGGTGACACGTACGTCCTGCCATACAACGACCTCGCTGCGGTCAAACGCGTCTTAGACGCTGATGGACCGGCGATTGCGGCCGTCATCGTCGAGCCGGTCGCGGCCAACATGGGCTTGGTGCCGCCGGCCGACGGATTCCTACCGGGTTTGCGGACGCTCTGCGACGAGCACGGTGCGCTGCTCGTGTTCGACGAGGTCGTCACGGGCTTCCGCGTGTCGTCCGGCGGCGCGGGCGCGCATTTCGGTGTCGTGCCCGATCTGGTCTGCGTCGGCAAGGTCGTCGGCGGCGGGTTGCCGCTCGCGGCGTACGGCGGGCGCCGGGACGTCATGGAGCATGTCTCCCCCGCCGGCAAGGTGTATCAGGCCGGCACGCTCTCGGGCAATCCGCTTGCGGCGGCGGCGGGCATCGCAACACTGCAGGCCACGGCCGAGTCCGGGTTCTACGACACGATCGACGTCGCCACGCTCCGGCTGCATGAGGGACTGCGCGCCGCCGCGGCCGAGGTCGGCGTCACCGCGCAACCCGTATATCTGGCCAGCCTGCTCTGCACGTTTTTCAGTGACGCCCCGCCGACCGACCACGCGTCGGTCAAGCGATCAGACACGGTGCGGTTCGCGAAGTTCTTCCACGCCATGCTCGAGCGCGGCGTCTACCTGCCGCCGTCGCAGTTCGAGTGCTGGTTCGTGTCGGCCGCCCACACGGACGACCACATCGACCGCACGATCGACGCGTCGCGGGAGGCGTTCCGCATCGCCGCCGGGTGAGCGCAAACCATGACGAGGAAACTCCGCGCCGTCCACATCGCTTCGATCGGTTTCGCAGTCGCGGCGAGCTGGATTTGCTATCACCTGCTGATCGAACATCTCACCGGCACATCGGACAGCAGGCTCTTCGCGGCCCTGTGTGGCGACACCGGCGACGGCGGCGGCGCGGATTGCGCCTCAGTGCTCCGCAGTGATTACGGTTACTTCCCACCGCGGCGCCCCGGCGACCCGGACGGCCAGCCACGTGTGCCCGCGGCGCTGCTCGGGCTCGTGTACTACTCGACGCTCGCGGTCTGGCTCATCGGCGTCGGCCCACCCGCGCGGTCCAAGCGATGGCTCCATGCCCTGCCGATCGCGCTCGTCACGGCCGGGCTCATCTACTCCGCGTATTTCGTCTACATCATGTACGCGGTTTTGGACGCCGTGTGTCGGTCGTGCCTGACGACGCACATCCTCAACGCACTCATCTTCCTGGGCTTGCTGCTGCTCTGGCCCACGCGCCGCCGCGCCGCCTCGACCGAACCCGCCGTCTCCGCCGCGCCGGCCACGCGCCCCCACACGACCACGCCAACCGAGTCGGCCAGCACCGCCACGCCCGAAACCGAATCCGCTAGGGTTCCCGCGCCCGCCACCGGCGCCGCGGCCACCCGCGTAACGCCCGCCGCCACGCACCCGTCGTGGCGGCTGACGCTCATGACGGTGGTTGCGATCGTCGCCGTCGTCATGCTCGAGAATCGGCTTGCGGCCTCTATCGGCCTGACGCGCCAACGCGACATCTACAAGGCCGAGGTCGAGCGCATCCAAGGCGACATCCGCACGCTCTACACGAACTGGCAACTCGCCCCACGGGTGGACATCACGATCCGAGCCGACGATCCGATCCGGTTCGTGCCGCATCAGAAGTCGCCCGTGTGCGTCGTATTCAGCGACCTGGAGTGTCCCAACTGCGCGACGCAGGCGTCGTTCATCGAGAAGCAGGTCCAGCCGCTCTTCGGCGGCCACCTCAAGGTCGTGTTCAAGCACTATCCGCTCAACAAGTCATGCAACACACACATCGCGCGCACCATGCACCGGCACGCGTGCCGGGCGGCGGCGATGGTCGAGGCGGCCAGGATGACCGGCGGCAACGACGCGTTCTGGAAGGCGCACGACTACATGTTCCAACACCGGCGCGAGCTCGGCGCGATCACCCCCAGCCGCATCGCGGAGATCGTCGGTGTCGACCCCGACGCGTTGGTCCGCAACATGTTGTCCAAGGCGTGTACGCGACGCATCAGGGAGGACGTCGACCTCGCGAAAACGTGCAACGTCCACGCGACGCCGACCGTGTTTCTCGACGGGCGCCGCGTCGGGCGCCTCGCCGTTCGGAACCTGCGCTTCTGGGATGCGATCGCCGCGCGCTTCTGGAAAACGACCGGTCAGCCGCGTCCCGACAATACGCGCGTGAAGCTACCCGCACACACCCGACACAACGGCGCGTAGTCGGCGCCGCAGCGCGCAGCTACCACAACGCCGGCTGACCGACACACGGCACACCAACTACACCGGCCACGTACGTGCGCAGGCGCCCGCGTCAACTTTGTGGGTAGGTTTCTGAACCGAACCCCAAGCGCGAACGACGGGTGTCGCTCTCCGCCGGAGCCGTTGGCGCGGCTCGGGCTCGGATCAACCATACCAGCCCTTCTCCCCAGCGCCATACCGCAACGGATTTGCACTCACCCGATCATCTGACACGGACCCCGCGCACGGGTACGCACGGTCACCGCCGCACACCGCCGCCGCCACGCCCGACTACTCAAGATACCCCAGGTCCGTGAGCCGTTCGGTGATCTTCGCGGCGTCGGCTTCGGAATACGGCGTGGCCGCGGCGTCCGCCCCGCCGAGTTCCGCGGCCGGCACGGTCCAGGTTTCGCCGG
>JBHHVO010000091.1:0-10673 GCA_046754365.1 Phycisphaerae bacterium
CGGACCGACGCGCCGCCGGACCCCGAACCCGAGACCGTCCCGCGGCGCGGCGCGCGGCGCGCCGTCCGCGACGAGCGCGGCCGTCCGCCGGGCGGCGGCGGCCTATGGGACCGGCTCCGGCGCCGCGACAAGAACGGCAACGGCACGATCGAACGCGACGAGGTGCCGGACCGGATGTCACGGTTCTTCGAGCGCGCCGATACGAATGGCGACGGCTCGATCGACGCGGCGGAAATGCGCGCCGTCGCGCAACGGCGTCGGGGCGGCCGGGGACGCGGGCGGCGAGAGCGCCAGCCGGACGCCGTAAAGGCGCCGCCGGCCGTATCCGGTGAGGCCGACACCGCGGCGTCCCCCACGGCTGAAGCCATGGGGCACCCGAGCGAGACCGCGTCCCCCACGGCTGAAGCCATGGGGCACCCGAGCGGTGAAGGGGGCGCCAATGCGAAACCCGCCGATGCGAAAACCGCCGGTGCCGAAACCGCCGGTGCGGAAGCCGTGAACGCGCGAGCCGCCGGTGAACCCGCGGCCGCGCCGCGGGACGATCCCATATCCGGTGAATGGACGGCGGACATGGACATCGAGGGCATGGGTGGTGACCGGCCCCAGTTCTTTATGACGCTCAAGCTCGCCGCCGGCGGCGCGGTGAGCGGGTCGTACAGTTCCCAGATGAGCGACGGCGATGCGACGTCGGGCCGGTTCGACAAGGAGACCGGGCGGCTCACACTGGTGTTCGACACCGGTCGCTTCGTGCTGGACACGACCGCGACGGTTCGCGGCGATACGATGTCGGGCAACGTCGACGTCGGCGACGGCATGTTCTCGTTCGACTTCACGGCGAAGCGGACCAAGTCCGCCGCCGGCGAGGTAGCCGCCGCCGCCGCGGACGCGCCGCCCGCGGGTGCCGATGCGGAACCGGCGTTCACGTTCAAGCCGTTGACCGAACTCCTGCCCGGGCCGCGGTGGGTGAGTTCCATCGAGACGTCGCACGCACAAGCCGGGCGGGTGTATGTGACGTTCGACGGGCATCGATCCAACGACGACGAGCCGCATGTGTTCGTGAGCGAGAACAACGGCGAGACGTGGCGGTCGATCCGCGCGAATCTGCCCGCGTCGGCGGGGTCGACACGCGTTATCCGCGAGGACATCAAGAACCCGGACATCCTGTACCTCGGCACGGAGTTCGGTCTGTGGGTGTCGCTCGATCGCGGTGCGCGTTGGTCGAAGCTCAACGGGAACCTCCCGACGGTCGCGGTCCACGAGGTCGCGATCCATCCGACGGCCGGTGAGATCGTCGTGGCGACGCACGGCCGCAGCCTCTGGGTGCTCGATGTGACGCCACTGCGCGAGATCACCCGGGCCGTGGTCGACGAGGCGGTACACCTGTTCGCCCCGCGGTCGGGGATCCACTGGCGTCGGCAGCCGCCCCGCGGTGGTGACGGTGGTCGACGCTTCGTCGGCGAGAATCCCGCGTCCGGTGCACAGGTCTATTACGCGCTCAAGGACGACGCGGGCGACGTCAACCTCGAGATCACGGACCTTTCCGGTAAGACGATCCGCAAGCTCGACGGCCCGAGCGAGCGGGGACTGCACAGGGTCGCGTGGAACCTGCGTCGCGACCCCGATCCGCGACGGAACCGGCGCGGCCGGCGGGGTCGTGGCGGACGTTTCGGCAGACGGGGGCGACTCGTTCCGGCGGGGACGTACCGCGTCGCGCTGACGGTCGACGGGGAGCGGTTCACACGTGACGTGATCGTCGAGACCGACCCGGACCACCCGGACTACCACCCGTGGGAGCGCGAGTACGAGGACGTGGCGTTTGAGTTGTTCATGGGCGCCGAGGAAGACGCCGACGGGTCGCCCGACGTAACGGATCCCGGCGGCCTGTAGTCAACGGCGCCCAACGTGCCGTGCGCGCGGGATGCCGCACGCGTATCGACGACCGGCTCGCGGGCCTACGGGCCGGCCTGCTCGCCGGTGAAGCCGTAGCGTTCTTCGAGCTTGGGCTTCTGCTTCTTCGGTTTGGTGTCATGCTCATCGTTGCCGGCCTGCTGTGGGGGGGGCGGGGTGGTGGTGCTCGGCTGGGTCAACCTCGCGACGACGACGATGACGCCGGCGATCATGGCGAGGAACAGAACGAGTTTCAACAACTTCATCGGCGGCTCTCCTGTTATGCGTCGGGCTACTGCGGTCTTGCTTCCGCCGTGACGGTCACGGCATGGCGGGGACTGCGGGTTGTGTACCCCGGTGACAGCGCCGCGGCGCGTATGCGTCGCTCGGTACGCCGTTGTCCGGCTTCTGCGACGACGGTCGCGACGGGTCCGCCGCGGTCGCTACCAGCCGAGTGAAAAAGGCCTGTGGGGCCGACCTTCCCGTCGGTCAAACGCGGCCGGTGTGCCCGAAACGACCGACTGGAAAGTCGGTCCCACAGGATCTCCCGTTGTTCCACGGGCCGCTACCGACCGGCGGCCTCCTGCGCCCAGGCGACGGCCTTGACGAGTCCGCTGCTCAGGGGCACGTTCGGCTCGTATCCCAAGAGCGTACGGGCCTTGGAGATGTCGGCGACATACCGGGTCACCTCGCCGCGGCGCGCCGGTTCATAGCGGACGGACGGCCGTTTGCCGAGCGCGAGCGCGGCGATGTTGACGACATCGACGAGCGTGTTGCCGTGGCCTTGGGCGAGGTTGATGGTCTGCCCGACGACCCGCCGTGCGGCGAGGGCGTCGATCCCCGCGAGCACACCGGCGACGCAATCGTCGACATAGGTAAAGTCGAGCACCTTGTCCTTGCCGTAGACGACGATCGGCTCGTCGCGCGCGATGCGGTCGATGAAGAGCGGGATCACGCGTTCCAATCGTTCGGCGTCGGTGTCGTAGCGCCCGTAGACGTTGCTGAAGCGAAAGACCAGGTACGGCAGGTCGTAGCACTGGCCATACGCGTAGATCATGGCTTCTGCGGCGATTTTGCTGGCGCTATAGGGGCTTTCCGCGACGACGAAATCGGCGGCGGCCTCGTCCGTGACGTGTCTGTGGATGTCGCCGTACACCTCGCGTGAGCTTGCGAACACGATCGGCGTGCCGTGCGTGCGGCAATAGTCGAGCGCGTTGAACGCGATCGTGATGTTGTCCATCGCGCGGTCGGGGTGCTCGACGAGCTCATAGACCTTGGCGTTCGCGGCCAGGTGGAGGACCAGGTCGAAACGCTCGTCGCCGGGCCGACCGTCGAGGCCTCCGGCGGCGAGATCATGCTTCACCGTCTCGATCCGGTCGGTCCAGGGGTTGTCGCGCCGGTCGATGCCGAGGACGGTGTCGCCTCGATCGAGAAGGGCCAGGCCGACATTGGTGCCGATCAGGCCGCTGGAACCCGTGATGAGAATCCTCATGGTGTTACTCAGTCGCAGCCCCACGACACCGACCGGCGGCCCGGCGGTTGTGCGGCGTGGTCCCGATCATCCGCACGCGGCTTCGACACGCTCACACACGACGTGGTATGCGAGCTGGTGGACCTCCTGCACGCGATCGCTGGATTCATGGTCCGCGCGAAAGCAGTGATCGCAGAGTGCCGCGAGCGGATCACCCGTGCGGCCGGTGAAACCGATCCTGCACGCGTCGATGTCTCGCGCGCGTTCCATCGCGCGGATGACGTTCGGCGACCGCCCGGACACGCTCAGCGCCCAGACGACGTCGGATGCGGTCACGAGCGCGTCGACCTGCCGCGCGAAGCATTGCTCGATGCCGGTGTCGTTGCACACGGCCGTCAGGACCGACGTGTCGGTCGTCAGGGCGATGGCCGGCAGCGCGCGGCGGTCGCGTTTGAACCGCCCGACGAACTCCGCGGCGATGTGCTGGGCGTCGGCCGCACTCCCGCCGTTGCCGAACACATAGAGCCGTCCGCCGGCGCGGAAGCAAGACACGATGCGGTCGGCGATGCATTCGAGCGTCGGAATCTGATCCGCCGCCGCGGCCACGACACGTTGATGGTCCGCGAAGTGATCCGACATCGTGTGGGTCATATCGATACCATTGCGACGGCGTTACCGCAGCAGGGCGGCGCAGCCACCGCGCAGCAGCTCGGCGCGGCCGATCAACGACGCGGCTACGCGGCCGCATGAAGACGCGCTAGACCGTAGCACCGCGGATTCGATCGATGAGGGCGGTGGTGCTCAGGCCGTCCACGAGCGGCAGCAGCACGACACGCCCACCGGTGGATTCAACGAAATCGGCCCCGACGACGCCTTCGGTTGCCCAGTCTTCCCCCTTGATGAGTACGTCCGGCTTGAGCAGGCGGATCACGGCTTCGGGCGTGGCGTCGTCGAATCCCACGACATAGTCCACGCATGCGAGCGCGGCGAGCACGGCCGCGCGGTGTTCGAACACGTTGATCGGCCGATCGTCGCCCTTGCCGAGTGCGCGGGCGGACGCGTCGGTGTTGAGACCGACGACCAGCATCGACGCCTCGCCGCGGCACCGTTGGAGCAGGTCGACGTGGCCGGCGTGGAGGATGTCAAAGCATCCGTTCGTGAACGCGACGGTCTCGCCGCGGTCGCGGCGAATCGCGATCTCCGCCGCGAGCTCGTCCGCGCGGCGAAGCTTCCCGTTGCGGCCGAGGTGTTCGAGGCGCAGCTCCGCGAGCACCTCGTCGGCCGTGATGGGGATGCAGCCGAACTTCTCGACCTCGAGCCCACCGGCGAGATTCGCGAGTTTCGTGGCGGCGGCAAGATCGGCGCCGGCGGCCACCGCGGCGGCCAACATGGCGAGCACCGCGTCGCCGGCGCCGGTGTTGTCGTACACGCTGCGCGGCGTCGTCGGCAGGTGCACCGGGTCGGCGCCCGCTTGGACGAGTACGGCGCCGTCGCGATCGACGGTGGTCACGACGGCGCCGAAGTCCAGCCG
Source organism: Phycisphaerae bacterium (assembly GCA_046754365.1). Taxonomy (GTDB): domain Bacteria; phylum Planctomycetota; class Phycisphaerae; order UBA1845; family UBA1845; genus JBHHVO01. The sequence continues at coordinate 4,890 of JBHHVO010000091.1, forward strand.
TTCTCGAAGACCGCCGGCGGCGGCGCCGACCGCCTCGAGCGTATCGAGGTTTCGGCCGACGGCCAACGCGAGCTCGGCGCGGTTCGGTGTGAGCACGTGGGCGCCGCGGTAACGGGCGTAGTCGCTGAGCCGCGCGGGGTCGACGAGGACCGTTCTGCCGGTCCGCTTTGCCTCGGCGAGCACGCCTTGCACGAGCGTTTCGGTCACGAGCCCCTTGTCGTAATCCTCGATGCAGACCACGTCCACATCGTCGACGACCCGCGCGGCGGCCCACGCGACGCGTTCCACTTCGGCGGTCGGCAGCGGCGTCGTTTCCTCGGTATCGACGCGGAGTAATTGCTGGCGGTGGCGGTGTTGGGCGAGACCGACGAGGCGCGTCTTTGTTGTCGTGACACGATCACGCACCGTGAGCACCGCCGATGTATCCGCATCGAGGTCCGACAGCAGCCGGCCGAGGGTCTCGCCGTGGCGGTCCTCACCGACGGTGCCGCAGCATGTCACCGCGCAACCGAGCGCCGCGAGACACGCGGCGACATTCCCGGCGCCGCCGACGGCCTCGCGCGTTTCCACCGTGCGGAGCACCGGCACCGGCGCCTCGGGACTGATGCGTTCGGCGTCGCCGTGGATATAGCGATCGAGGATGAGGTCGCCGACAACCAGTACGCGCCGGCCACGACACGCACGCACGACATCAGAAAGCTCACCGGGCATCTCGATCCACCTCGTGGTCGCCCCATCGAGGGCCGGCACGGCCACCGGCCATGCCCACAGCGCGTTGCGGGACGGCATGTTAGGGCCGCACCGACGGGTACGTCAAATCGCGCGGGGTCACGCACGTTTCCCACCGCGGGTCCGCGCCGTGCCGCGCGGCTTGCGTCGCCGGGTGGTCCCGGCCTTCCGCTTGTTGGCGGGCGCTTTTTTCGCGGTGCGCACCTTCCCGCTTGTGCGCCGTTTCCGGCCCGATGCGCCGCCGGGCGCTTTGCCGACGTGCGTCTTGCGACCGGTCGGTTTGGCCGTGCGGGCACGCGTTTCGCCGTGGAGGCCGCCCGGCAGCGCGAGGTCCATTTGCCTTGTCGCGATGTTGACGCGACTCACAACGACGCTCAGCCGATCGCCGATCGCGATGCGGCGCCCGCTGCGTTCGCCTACGACCGCGCCGTGTGTGGTGTCGACCTCCCACCAGTCGTCCGGCAGCCCGTCGAAGCGCAGGAGCCCGTCGACAAGATAGCGGGTGAGCTGCACGTATACACCGAGGTTCGCCACGCCTGTTACGACGCCGTCGAACGCGTCGCCGACGCGGCGCTCCAGGAGCCGCAGGACATACACGAGCTTGAGTTCGCGTTCCGCGGACTCGGCCCGCCGCTCGTTCTGGCTGCAATGGGCGCCGAGCGCGACCAGGTCGGCGTGATCGACGCCGCGCCGCGCCCGCCCTTCCGGCTCAGGCCCGCTCCGCCGCTCGCTCGTTGCGTCCGGCGCACCGGTCGTGGGGGCGCGACCGCGCCGCCGTACGTCACCATGGTCGCTGCGCCCGTCCGCGCCGGGTGCGATCACGCGATCGAGCAGCCGGTGCACCGTCAGGTCCGGATAGCGGCGGATCGGGGATGTGAAATGCGTGTAGCTCTCGCTCGCGAGCGCATAGTGACCGATCGGCAGTGGTGCATACTCCGCCCGTTGCAGCGAACGCAGCACCGCCAGGTTCACCGCGAACGCATCGCCGTGGCCGCGGACGCGATCGAGTAGCTGCTGCACGGCCGTGCGGTCCAGGCGATCCGGCATGTCGTGTCCCAACGCACGCAGGAACCGCACGAGCGCGGTCCATGCGTCCGCGGCCGGCGCATCGTGGATCCGGCGCAGGAACCGGACGCCGGCGCCGGCGAGGAGCCGCGCGACGGCCTCGTTCGCCTCGACCATGAACATCTCGATGATGGTATGGGAGAAGCTCGTGTCGGCTGGTACGGCATCGACGACGTGGCCGTCGTCGTCGTACACCAAGTCGACGTCCGGCAGGTCGAGCGTGAGCATGCCGTCGCGCAATCGGCGCTTGCGGATGCGTTTCGCCAACGCCTCCATCGCGTTGAGCAGCGCCACGATGTTGTGGCTCATGCGTCCCGGTCGGCCGTCGAGGACCCGCGCGACCTGCTCGTACGTAAGCCGCTTCGCGGAGCGGATGATCGTGTTGGCCGCCCGCGTACCCTTGACCCGTCCCTTGCCGTCGTATGTGATGAAGACGCTCTTGGCAAGACGGGGTTGTCGCTCCTGCAGTGAGCAGACGCCGTTGGACAGCACTTCGGGCAGCATCGGAATGACGAGGTTCGGGAGGTAGACGCTGTTGGCGCGCTCGCGCGCCTCGGTGTCCAGGGCGGTACCGGTCTGCACGAAATGCGCGACATCGGCGATGTGCACGCCGAGCTCGACCCGACCGCCGCCGCGTTCCGTGATGGAAATCGCGTCGTCGAAGTCCCGCGCGTCGCTCGGGTCGATCGTGACGACGGTCAACCGCCGGAGGTCTTCGCGTCGTTTCGCCTCGCGGGCGGGCGCGTAGGCGGCGACCGCACGGCGGGCGGCATCGAGCGTTGCGGCATCGAACGCCTGCGGCAGGTCGTATTGTTCGACAATGCCCTGTGCCTCGACGTCGGGCTCACCGCGCCGGCCGAGCACCTTGACGATGACGCCGCGACCCTCGGTATCGCCCTCGGGGTATTGGATAATCTCCACGACAACCTGATCACCGGGCCTGGCGCGTTTCGCCGTCGGGTCGTCCACGACGATCGGGACGTGGAGCGTGTTGCCGTCGGGAATAACGAACCATCGCGGCCCGACGTGTTGCAGCTCACCGACGAAGCGGCTGTGGCCGCGCTTGACGATCGCGATGATCCGCCCCTCGTAGAGCATCTTGCCGTGTCGTTTCCCACGTCTCCGAACACGGGCCACGACGGTGTCGCCGGTGATCGCGTCGGCGGCGCCCTCGCGCGGGACGTAGAGGTCGCCGTGGCCGCTCGGCGTGTCGGGAATGACAAAGCCAAACCCGCGCGGGTTCGCGCGATACGTGCCGGTGATGCGACCCGGCGGCGGCGGCGGCATGAGCGCGTGGCTGCTGCCGAGCACGACGCGTCCGGTCTTCATGAGCGCGCGGCAGGCGGTGCCGAAGTCGCCCATTTCGTCGTCCCCGACGCCCATCGCGCGGGCGAGGTCGCCAAGCCGTTGCGGTTCGTACCCCTTAGCCCCCATAAAACGGAGGATACGTTCGGCAAACGCGTCGGAAGGCATATAATCTCCTCGTAAGGCAAGCGACCGCGCGAGCGGCGCGCGCTTGCGACGGGGGTTACTCGACAGGAGGCGCGGGCGGTTCCATGGATGAAATCCTAGACCTTGCGGGCAGGCTCGGCAAACGCCTGCGCGACGACGAGCGTGTCCGGACCATGCGCGACGCCGGGGCCGCGCTCGACGCGAGCGCAGTCGACCGGCAGTTACTCAAGGATTACGAAGACCAGCAGCAGAAAATCCATGACCTCGAAACCGCCGGCAAGCCGGTCGAGCCGGCGGACAAGCGCCGCCTCGCCGACCTCCACGCCCAGGTCGCGTCGAGTGCCGTGATCAAGGCGGCCCTCAAGGCGCAGGCCGACTATGCGGCGCTCATGAACACCGTGTCGCAGCGCATCGAGCAGGAAGTGCTCGGACGGACCGCCGACGAAAGACGTCGCTGATCCGCGGAAGCCCTGCGCTGCGGCGGCCACGCGGGACGATGGGCCGTAACGACCATAGTGCCGCTCGGTGAGGGCCCGGGTATGCGGTCGCGGGGGGGGCGATGCCCAGGCGATCGGAATCAGATCGGAAGAACCCAGCATGCTGAGTTGGCGCGCAACGTTCGAAGCCGCGTGTACCTACGGTGAGTTCCTCGACCGGTTTGCGTCGGATGCCGAGCGGCGTGCGTGGGCGGATGCGTTCGACGGCTTCGTGCTGACGACGGCGCAGCGGGCGCTGCTCGATACGTTCGTGCGTGACATGAACGTCATTTGCCTGGCCGGCGCGTGGTGCGGCGACTGTGTGCGGCAATGCCCGATCTTCGAGCATATCACGCGGGCATGCCGCCGGGTCAACGTCCGATATCTCGACCGAGACGCGGACGACGCGGTGCGCGCCGCGCTGAGCATTTGCGGTGGGCATCGCGTGCCGGTCGTGGTGTTCCTGTCCGAGGACTTCGCGGAGTGCGCGCGCTACGGTGACCGCACGCTCAGTCGATACCGCGCGCTCGCAGCCGAGCAGTTTGGGGCGACGTGCCCGACCGGAGTTCCGGCCGCGCGATCAGACATCGCGGCCGATGTCGTGGCCGATTGGCTCCGCGAGTTCGAGCGGATTCAACTCATGCTTCGCCTGTCCCCGCGGCTCCGCGAAAAGCACGGGGACTGAGCGCCGCCCGGCGTCGTCTGGGGTCGCACACGCGTCTTGCAGCCGCACTGTGGGGGAAGCACGGTCATGTCGTGGCCGCCGCAGTGGGAGCGGTGGTGGGTGACGGCCCGTTACCGCCGACGGTGCCGCGTTGAGTTCCGCAGCGCGTTGGTGCGGGCCTAGCGCCCGCGATGCGAGCGCGTCGGATCGAGCGATCTCGCGGCACGGCGGTCACGGTCGGGTGGGTTGCGGTGGAAAAACATCCCGAGTGCGCCTCAAGTTTTTTTCGGGCCTGCGCCGATACTTCGTTTGACCATATTGCCCAAACTGTCTATATTGACACAGTATTGGCTTTTTGGGTTGACATGTTACTGCCTTCGGGTGCGGGAGGCAGCTTTGGCCCTGCGGGCCACGGAACCAAGGACGCGCGTGAGTCCGCGCATGGACGGGGCAGGAGGCCCGGCCTGATGGCAGGTCTCCATGGTCCCGGCCGCGTGCCAAGGAGTGATTCCATGCCGTCGTCGAGCGTTCCTGAACCCTACATGCGTCCACTGTTGGCGGGGCGGCGCGCCGAATGCCGCGCGTTCGTCCAACGCCGGATCGCGGAGACCGGTGATGCGGTCGGGCTCTACCGCGACCTGCTCTGGCCTGCGATGGAGCAGGTGGAGCGGCTGTATCGTGCCGACCGGATCAACACGGCGTCCCAGGCAATGGCGACGCGGATCAACCGTTCGATCGCGGATCAGTTGCAGCTTGCGTTGGTGCCGATGGCGCCGAACGGCAAGCGGATCGTGATGACCTGCGCGGACGGCGAACCGGAAGAGCTCGGCGCGCAGATGACGGCCGACCTGTTCGAGGCGCGCGGGTGGGACGTCTACTTCCTCGGCGGCGGGGTGCCGAACGACGAGATTCTGCATCTGATCGGGCAGGTCCGCCCGGACATCTTGTTGATCTACGGGACGCAACCGGCGGGGGTTCCGGGGGTGCGGCGGCTCACCGACCTGATTCGCGATGTGGGTTCGAATCCGACTATGAACGTCATGGTGTCGGGCGGTGTGTTCAATCGTGCGGACGGTCTTTGGAAAGAGGTGAATGCGGATATCCTCGTGAAGACGGCGGCGGAAGCGATCCCGGCGGCGGAGGCGGCGAAACCCCGGCCGCCGGAAGTTCGTACACCCGGCGCGCCGAAGAAGCGTCGGCGTCGGCGTCGTCCGGCGTTGCTCGCGGCGGCGGCCGCGACGTAGGTCGGCGCCGGGCCAGTTACGCGACGGAGCGTCGCGCCGGGCGCGGGGACACGTCGCGCGCGGCGCGGCAAGCGGTCGTCGATCGTCACGGTCCCGAACCGGCGGTGTTGCAAAATAGTGGTTTTTCTGCGGAAAAAATGCTTGATTCACGGCC
>JBHHVO010000092.1:0-10632 GCA_046754365.1 Phycisphaerae bacterium
GACGAGGTCGCGTTCGTTATCGCAGTCCGGCGGGAGCCGGCCGGTACGCACGAAGTGTTCGACGTCGCGATCCGGCCAGAGCGGCGTCAGCCCCGCCGCCGTCGCCGCCCGCAACACGTCGGATTCCACCGCGGCATCCACATGGCGCGGCAGCACGTCGGTGAAACCCATCGCCGCGATCGCCGCGAAGTCCTCGACCATCTGGTCGAACGACTCGCCGCCGATGTCGCCGACCAACATCGGCTCGACGTCGTACCGCATCCCCACGACGAACCGCGCCGGGGACTCGTGTCGCGCGGTGGCACACCCGGTTATCCCCGCGACCCACACCGCGGCCGCGAGCGACGCCGCCCTCCGACCCGGTGCCGGCCTCGGGCGCGATGTGCATACCGTCCGCGCTATCCAGTGGCCTGCGAGCATGACATCGCGAAGCATACGCGACTGACGGCCGACGCCAAGCGCTGTGCCGGGTTGTCGCGCGTGGAACCGTCCAGCCTGGCCGATCGGCGGTGCTTATGCATGGTGGTCCGGCCGGGGCCCACGCTTCGCACGATCACGCAACCGCCGAGACGACATCCATCCCGGCATCAACCGGTATCAATCCACGACTTGGCGCCACGTGCCGGGGACGACTTGCATCGTGGACGCGACGAGGAACCCCGGCGGTGGATCGGCCAGGTACGCCGCATCGTAGTTCACGGTCCACGTGCCGGTGACCGTGATCGTCGCGCCCGTGATAAACACGCCGTCGAGCGTCGCCTGCCCACCGATGGATGCGCTGCCGGCCACGTACACGAGCCCTTGGATCACCGACGGATACGTATCGGTGATGTCGGTGTCCTCTTGCCCGGCATACGGTGTGCCCGGCGGGTTGAAGTTCGCGGGTCCCTCGGTCAGGGGCGACCCGTCATAGCTGAACGCGACGTCACCGTCGACGAGCATCGCGGGGTAGTTTGCGACCGCCGGCGCCCAGTTGATCGAGTGCTTGACCACGACGACCGGGCCGGGGTTGAGCAGCACCAGCGTGCCCACAATGCGCGTATCCTTCACGTCGAGGTTCAGGCCCAGGCAGTCGATCACGTAGATGCCATCGGTGTTGGTCGTCCCGCCATAGGGATTGCTCGCCGGACTCAGCACGACGCCCGTCAACTCCGCCGCGCCACTTGTGTTCGTCGGAAGCGCGCCGTACGCGATCGGCGTGCCGTTGGTCACGTAGTAATCGAACACCGTACCGTCAGGCATGGTCCGCGGGGCGGCGCCGGTGAGCGTCGAACCGACATAGTTCCCGCCGCTGATCGTACCGACCGCCTCGACGTCCGCGAGAACACTTGACGACGACGCCGTCATCGTGCCGTTGCAACTAACCGGTTGGTCGGCCTGCATCACCGCGGCGTTGAACACGATGCCCTGACCCGCGTGCACGGCGCTACTGAGGCAGCCGGCCGGTACGGCGGCGGCTTGCAGCGTCACCTGAAGCTTGTACCGCGCCACGCCGTTGGTGCCCGTGCCCGTCATTTGGATCGGGTCCAGCGCCGCATCGGTCAGGTCGCCGTCCGTTGCATCGACGCCGCTGAGCGTCATGGTCCCGCCGCCGATCGGCTGATCCTGGATCCATACCCCGCTCGGAAACGTCTGCCGCCAGGTCGGGTCGTTCGCCATGTACCACGTCCCGGCTTCGATCGCCGACAGCGCGTGGAGCCGGGCGTGCGTCAGGTCATCGGCGCCCTGGGCCGCGCGGCGCGTAATCCGCGCGATGGTGACCGCCGAGAGACCGATCACGGTCACGATGAGGGCCGTCGTCAGCACGAGCGCGTACGCGCTGCCTCGCCGGCGGCGCGCTGTCCGTGTTCCAGGGTCGTGGGATTTCATGGATTCAGCCTGCCACCCGACCGCACACAGCGGCGGTTCGCTATGAGCGTCTTGCACAACCCCAAAACCGTCCGTGTAGTACCGATACTCTGCTCGTGACAACACGAACTCCACCGCCCCCCACGTGTTCCAACGGACCGTCGAAGGAACGGCGCGCCGCGTCCGGTGGGCAGCGCCGGCGGCAGCGGGTCCCCGTTTACGACGCGTCGGACGCCAGGACGTCGCCGACGCGGACCGCGACCAGCGATGCCACGCTCACGTTGCCGCGCTTCACCGTGACGGTAATGCGCTTCACGCCCGTGTCAGATCCGCTGGCGCTGCCCGCAACGTCATTGATCACGACAAACTCGACCGTGACGCTTCGGGTCCAGTTGTCCACGCCCACCAAGCTCGTTCCGTCCCTGTACTCCGGCGGTGACGCGGACCAGCCGTCGTAGTCGTCCACGTCATCGTAGTCCGAACGCGGGTTCTTGCTCTCACCGGATTCTCTTCCGAATTTTGGATCGGTCGGGTCCTCGTATGCTTGGCGCAGGATCTCGGTCATCAGGTCCTGGGCGAGACCTTGCCCTCGACTTTCGTCGATCGCCTGGTATTGGCCGACGCGCACGGCGCCGGTGGTGTTGAGCGCCGCTACGAGCATGACGGCCACGATCACCGCGGCGATCGTCACTTCGATCAGGCTGAACGCTCGTAGCCGGCGGTCGTGGCACCGGCGCGAACCGCGCGGGCGATCCATCATGGTATCGTAACCTCCGGCGTGTTCAGGACCGGCGTCGATGTCTCGAGCCGTGTCAACCCGCCTGCCCCCACCTGCAACACGATACGCACCGCCCGGACCCATTGTCGCGTGATCGGCGCCGATGCTTGCGTCGTCGTGACCGTACCGTACACGCTGTACGTCATCGCCGTTTTGTTATCGCGCGACCAGGAACCGCCGGCGTTCGCGGTCGTGACGCGTCCGGTTCCGCCGGATGCGTCGTATTGGATGTCCGCAAGATCGGCATCTTTCACCTGCCGGGCGAGCACCAGGCACAGCCCCCGTGACGGCGACAGCCCGGACGCCTGCGTAAACGCGAACACCTGCGGCGTGTACGTGGAAACCAAATCGGCCTCGTTCATCGTGGTCTCTTCGAGCACGGTCGCGCCGGGCAACCCGCCCGACACGGGAAGCCGCAGTTGCACCGCGGTAACCCCATTCTTGGGACCGTGGCTCTGCGCCATGAAGCTCACCGACGTAACCTTCCACGCCACGGCACCGGCCGGGAATACCGGTAGGAAGTATTGCCCGATCCACGCCGTGTCGGTGAGGGGGAAGTCGGCCGGGTTCGACGGTGTCGTGTGCCCGACCAGCAGTGTCACGGGACCCTCCACGTTCGTGGGTGGCGGCTGTTCGGTGACCGACTTGAGGTCGTACGTGAGCTGGAAGTTGTATACATCGGGCGCCGCCGTGCTCGACGGCACGACCGTCACGAAAGCCGACATCGAGGCCGTGCTCGCCGGGCCGCCGTTGTACGCCCGCGTAAGCGGATCACCGGCGACGCCCGACCACGCGTACCGGATCGTCTCTGCGGTGCCGTTGCCGTCACGATCCGCCACCGTGAACGTAACCGCCTGCGTCGAGCGTTCGGTGAACGACACCGCGCCGTACACATCGGTCGCGATACCGCTCACGGCGGCCGCGCCGTCGGTGATACCGATAACGGGATCCTGATCATCAGGCAGTGCGGTGGCGGTGATGAGCACCGCTGACGCCATGCCGCCGACAAGCACGGCCATGACCGCCGTCGTCAGCGTCACCTCAACAAGCGTGAGCCCGCGCCGGCGGCGGTTGGCAGCGGCGACACATTGGTGCTTCACGACGGTCACATCATGTCCCATCGGGCCGGTGCGAAAACGCGCACACCGTCCGGCTATGGTACCGTGGGCGGGCTCGGAGCCGTCGGCAAGACATCAAACCCGCCACCCGGCGCGGGGGCCACGTCAACCAACGTCGTCATACCCGTCGCCGCATCGACGGAGAGCGCCCGCACCTCGCTCCCGATGCCGATCACGATCAGCCCGCCCGTGTCCGGCACACCGAACCCGTCAAACACAATCGTCGCATCGCCACCGAAATCAGCCGTCAGCAGCTGCACGCCGTACGGCGACGTGGAGAGGTCTACGGTATACGCGGCCGCGGGATCATCCATGTCCGCGATGCCCACGAGCGCGTACGTGCTCGCCGCCGCGTCGAACGTCACCGTCACACCGGCGCTCGTCGTCTGCGCCCGGCGGCGGGCGTACGCCATGTCCGTGCCGATCCGCCGGACCGCGGCGTCGAGTCCCTGTCGTGCGAGCGCCGCGGAGAGGCGCGGAACCGCCACGGCCGACACGATCGCGATGATCGCGACCACCATCACGACCTCGATCAGGCTGAATCCGGTCTGCAAGTGCGACACAACTGGGTGCCGGTGCCGTCGTGCCCCTCGCGTGGGCATGCGAGCGCGTTTGTGGTCGGTCAAGGCAGCGACGGCGACTGCGGTGGCGACACCGTGCACGCTAGCTGCCGACCTTCCCGCGCATTTTCACCATGGTGCCGCTCCCGGTCACATCGATCGTGCCGAGGTCCCCGTCCGTCACGCTGAGTCCGAACTCACCGGTGGAAAGGACCGCCACCCACCCGACGGACCCGAGCGCGGGCGACGGATCCGCGGGCGTCTTCTTGACGTGAACCGTGTCAAGGTCATTGAACGGATTCACAGGGAACGGTGCGCGGAGGTACGGCCCGTAGACATAAGGCGACCCGTACGTTGCGCTCGTAGCGCCGGCCGCGTCGCTGTAGAGCGTCAACTGTTGCACGAACCGCGCCCCGTCCGGCGTGGTGGTCCCCGGCACGTAGCCGGGATACTGGTCGTGTTCCGCGAAGTACACGTCGATCGCCCGCCGGACGGTCGACAGCGTGGCCAGCAGCGCGTTGCGCTGCGCACTCGTCGATGCCTGGGATATCCGCGGCACCGCGATCGCCGATATCATGCCGATAATCACCACGACGATCACGAGCTCGACCAGGCTGAACGCGCGGCGCGCATGGATCGCGCGGGGATGATCGACGTCGTGCGTCATGCGTTCACCTGCGTGTAGCGTACGATACGCCGCGGGCGTCGGACGACGACCGATCCGGCATGTGACCAGGCCACGGTGGGCCCGTGATCGCCCGAGCCGTGTGTCGCCTGGCGTGCGGTGTGATGCCGAGGCCGTGTCCCGTCGGGGCGGGCGGGCGGCCCGATCCGGAGCGGCTAATACGTGTTGTACGGGTCGCCGTTTTCGTCGGGGTCGTCGGTGTTCGCGCGGATTTCCCCGGTCACCGAGTTATAGGTCCACGCGGCCGTAAGGTTCGTCTCGTCCACCGTCGGCCCGGTGGCCGCGACGATCACGCCGTTCGGCGGCGGCGACTTGCCGGCGTTCGGGCCGACAGGCAGGATCGGTATATCCCGTACGTACGGGCCGTAGATGAAGCCGGCGCCGCTACCGGGCGTGCCGGCGAGGTCGGTCTTGCCCGTCATTTGTGCGACGAAGGTCGCCTCGAGGTTATCCTTGAACGCGGGGAACTCGCCGCCGTGTTCCGCGGCGTACACCTCGATCGCGTTACGCAGCGTCGCCAGGTTCCCGCGAACCGCAGCCGCCCCCGCGCCCTTCGCACCGCGGCTGATCCGTGGCACCGCGATCGCCGCGATCACGCCGATGATCACGATGACAATGACCAGTTCGACCAAACTGAAAGCACGTCTCTCGCTGCCGTTCTTCATAGCATTCTCTTCCGCAGTGTTCGTCCGGTAGGCCGTTCGTCGTCCGGCGGCACGCGCGACGGCTGTGCGTAGGGGTCACCGCCGGTTGGGAGTATCGTCCGGGCACGAGTCACACTTTAGCGCCCCCCGCTCGCTTCATCATCGAACAGCACCAACACGGCTCGCTCGCCGGAGCAATCGACCGTGATCTCGGTTCGCCCGATCTCGATCACCGTGCAGCCGTCCACCGCATCACCGACATGCACCCCCGTGCCGTCCAGGTTCGCGATACTCAGACGAGGCGACACGAACACGCCACGGAGGCGGTGATCGCGTGAAAACGCTGCTGCGCTCCGCGTGGGGTTTTGTGGGTCGGTGGGGTCTTGCTCACCGCGCTTATCGGTCCGGCCGTTGCGGGCGTGTCGCGCATCGACGCGGACGGACGGAACGAACGGATCCCGAAACACATAGTCCGGGGCAAACACCGGCAGGCCCTCCGGGAACGGCCGCGCAGGGACTGCGGCCGCGTCCCCTGCGGCCGTGTCATCGGACGATGCGGCGGCGGCCGACACGAGCGCCGTGGGGGCGCTGGGCGAAGTAAGGTGTACCGCGGCGTCTCCGGCAAGCCAGAGCCGGTCAACCGCCATCGCTACGGCCCCGCATGCGAACACACCTGCGTAGAGTTGTTTCCTACGTCGTGTCATGGGGTTCCGGCGGCTCCCTTGGGCGGCTCACCAGCACGGCTCGGCGGCGCCGCGGAAAAGAAGCTGAAGGTCAACACCGCCAGGACGTCGCCGCCGTCGTCGGCCCGCAACGGGTCGACACGTTCCATGCGCACGTATGCGATGTCGTCCCATAACGACGCGTCTTCGACCGCACGGAAGAAACGGATGAAATCCCGCCCGGTGCCGCGGGCCTCTATCGCATACCGCCGCTCGAGCAGCCCGCTGTACGCCCGCGACGGCTTGGGCGTTACGCGGACCACGTCGAGCCGATGCGCATGCGCGAGTTCCGACAACGCGTTGAGGTCCTCTTCGTCGGGCGCGCGATCCGGCAGCTTCCCGGTCTCAAGCAACGTCTGTTCGCGCGCCTCGACAAGCATGCGCTGCGCGGCATATACGCCCTGAAGCGCCGTGAGATCGTCGTTAGCGCTCTCGATCGCGCGGGCAAGCGTCTCGATCTCCGCGCCCGGGCCGCCGGGCCGCAACACCGTGAGCCACACGAACGCGACCGCGCAGGTTGCCATGAGGCTCGCACCGGCGACGTCGAGAACGCGTACCCGGTTGTCGTGTCTCGAACCCATCGCCTACCAATCGCATTCCAGGCTGAACGCCACCGCGGTACCGTCATGCACCGGTTTCACTACAGACATCACGAGCGTGACACGGTCGAATACGCCCGTCTGGTTGAGCTGCGTCATGAACGCGTAGAGCTTCGCGTGATCGGCGGCATACCCACGGAGCCGGATCCTCCGCGGCGTGTCGATCGTCGCCGCAGCGGCCGCCGACGTCGGCCCGGCGCCCGCCGCACCACGGGCCGCCGCGACCCGCCGCCTGGACCCCGTCGCGGACGGCGTCTCCGGGTCCGTGCCGAAGTACGTCAGCCACAAGTCGTCCGGCATGCACATCGCGACGGTGATGAGCAGCGCGGACCACGCCCGCTTGGTTCGCAGGGCACGCGCCCGCTCGATCTGCGTGTGCAGCAGCGCGGCCCGTGCGGCCATCCCGTGCACATTCGCTCTGGCCGCGCCGACCGCACCCAACACGCGGGTCCGCTCATCCTGCAGCGCGCGCACCCGCGCGTGCCCGACCGCGTCCATGATCAACGGGACCGCCAGGATCACCACGCAGCATCCAAGGGCGACCGACCATGCGCGGGCGTGGCGACGCATACGCTGCGCCGTCACCGCGCCGTCCGGAATGAGATTCACCTGTATCATGTCGTCGCCGGCCGCGTGTTGAACGATCGGACGCACGTCTCCACAACGAGGTTGGTCGGCGAATCCCGGCCGCCCCGAGCCTTGCCCGGCGCTTCCGCCATCGCGGTCCGTTGAAACGCAGCGGCGCATGCGTGTGCCACCCGGTTCCAACCGGTGCAACCACCCCGACAGCGCAACACCGCCGCACACCGCTCGTGCAGGGATCGTGCCTGCGTTGTCATCGCAACGCAGGCGGGGGCTGGAACCCCTGCGCTACCAGCGACCGCGCACGGTGTTGCCGGGCGTGCGTCCGAATACCGGCGCCGAGCACGCTTGCGCTCAACCCCGACCGCGAGGGAGTGGTTCGTCGCACGCACGCCAAGCGTTCAACACCCGCGAGGCAGTGGCCTCAACCCCCCAAGCGACCACTAGGGTCCCAGGGCCAGCCCTACCGCGACCGCCATCGATTCCAGCGGCGCGCCCGCGGTCTCCGGGTATTCGAGCGCGCAGGAACCGCCGCGCATGTAGTCCGATGCGCGCCGCATGCAGACACCGGCCGCCGACGCAAGCCATTCCGGCAGGTTCCGCATGCCCGCCCCACCGCCCACGAGGATAAGGTCCGCGGCGTGGCATCGCGGGTAACAACTCAGCACGTATTCATAGGAACGCTTCACCTCAGCGGCGAGCGCGTGGAGCTCCGTCCGCAGCACCCCGTAGGTGATCGAAGCGAGCGCGTCCGACGGGGCCGCATGCCGCGTCTCGCGCGGCCCGGGGCGGTCCCGGCGATCGTCTCGGCGCGCGCCGCGTACGGTGCCGGTGATACCGTATTCGCGTTTCTGCAGCTCGGCCGTCTTCGGCGTCACGTCGAGCGAATCCGCGAGCAACTTGGTCCACGCCTGCCCACCGGAGCCCACCACGCGCACGAGCACCGGGACATCGTCGGTGCATAGCATGAGCCGTGTCTGCCGCGCGCCGAGGTCCAGCGTCCCCCAGACCTCGTCACGCCCCCAGGCGCCCAGCAGCGCTCCGAGCCGCGTCAGCGCGGTTGCGGCCGTGTCCACGCGTCGGCACGACACACCGGCTGCGCGGCATGCGTCCGTGACGCGCGTGACGGTCCCACGGTCTGCGGCCACGCCGATCGCGTTCGCACCGGACCCCGGACCCGACGGGAGCCGCCAGTACCGCGTCTCCACATGCGTCTCGGCGTGTGTCATGAGCCGCTCGATCTCCCACCGCACGACCTGCGTCGCCCGGTCGGCGTCGCCGCCGAGCACGGCGTCCGGCAGCTCGAGGCTATGGAACTCGACGTCCGGGGGACTCAACGCGATTGCCGTGTCGCGCTTGCGGAAGCCGCCCTGCCTCAGGCCGCGCGCGAGATGCACGTCGACGCCGTCCGGGGCGGCGCCGGCGTCACCGTCCGGTCCGGCGCGCCCGCTCCGCGCGGCGGCGACCACCCGCCACCGACCCTTCGCGCGGGTCGCCTGCACCGCGCGCACACCCGTCGCGCCGATGTCCACGCCCATGGGCGGTGTCGTGGGGCGGCGGGTGGTGAGTGTGCGGATCATGGTGGACGGCTCCGTGTTCAACCGATGGCTGACGTCATGTCGAACAACGGCATGAACAGCGACACCGCCACGGTCCCGACAATCACCCCCATCACGATCAGGATGAGCGGTTCGATCAAACGCGTGGCGGCGCCGATGAGTTCCGTGTTCGTTTCGTCGAGGACGTCCGCACAGTACGTGATCGCGCCACTGAGGTTGCCGCTGTCTTCGCCCGTACGGATCGCCTGGCACACGGACGCATCCACGATGCCCGACTCCTCGAACGCCGCGCTGAGCTGCCCGCCGGATACGATCGCCTCCTCCAACCGCCCGAACAACGCGATGAAGCGATCGGTACGCGAGATGCCGCGCGCCAGTTCCAGCGTCTCCAGCACGCCGACGCTGCTCCCCAGCAGCACACCCATCGTTCGGAACACCTGCGCCTGGATCACTTGCGAGATGAGATGCCCCAGCAGGGGCACGCGCAACGCCGCGTTGCTCAGCCACAGCCGCGCTCGCTCGTTCCGGACGACAAGCACGACGCCGGTAACCAGCATCGCCGCGGCGCCCGCAAGCGCAGGCCACTGGCTCCGGAATACGCCTGCCAGCGCCAGCATCGCCTCCGTGGACGCCGGCATATCGACGCTGAGCTGCTCGAACATCGCACCGAAACGCGGCATGACGAAAAACAGCATGACCGCGAAGATGCTCGCCGACATGCACATCAGCAGACTCGGATACGCCAGCGCCCCGACGATCTGCTTCCGCATCGCGTTCCGCTGCCCGACGATCACCGCAAGCCGTTGGAAGCTCGCGCCGAGCGACGCGCTCGCCTCACCAGCCGCGACGATCGCGCAGTACACCGCGTCGAACGTCTTCGGGTGCTTCTGGAGCGATTCCGCGAGCGGCACACCCTCCTCGAGGTCGGCGATCAGGCGGTCCAGTACCGCCACATGGTCCGGCTTCGTCATCTGCCGTCGAAGGGACGTGAGCGCCGGAACCACGGCGCTCCCCGCGCTCAGCAGCATCGCCATCTGCCGCGTCAAAAGCGTCAGGACCTGGATCGGCAACCGTGGGGACCGAGGGGTGGCCGCATCGGCGCGAACCTGATGCGCCGCGACCGGCTGTTCCTTGATCTCGGTCACAAACAGGCCCTGGCGACGCAGCTCCGCCACGGCGCCCCGGATGTCCGCCGCCTCGATCGCGTCTCCGGTTCGACGCCCGTTCGCATCCACGGCTTCATAGGTCAGGATCATGTCGCCGCCCCCTCGGCGAACGCCCCGGTCGGATCGCTGGCGGCCAGATTCTCATTCCTTGTAACGCGGATGACTTCCTCGATCGTGGATCGCCCGTCCTCGACGAGCTCAAGCGCCTTCTCCCGCAAAGACCGCCACCGCGATTGCGCGAGGTATACGCGAATGTCGGTCTCGGAGACCTTGGCCCCGTGAATCATCCGCTTGAGTTCCGCATCGAGCACCATGACCTCGTAGATGCCGATCCGCCCGCGAAACCCGGTCTTGCGGCACTTGGAGCAGCC
>JBHHVO010000093.1:0-10606 GCA_046754365.1 Phycisphaerae bacterium
GCGATTAGCTCAGTCGGCTAGAGCGCCTGCCTTACAAGCAGGAGGTCACAGGTTCAAGTCCTGTATCGCCCAGTTGTAACGCCTTGACGGAGTATGTTCTACGCCCACACGGATGCCGGTTCGATGGAATCGCGTTTCAGGCCGCTCCCGGATCAACGGGCGACGCGAACCCGCCTCCCGGGATCCTTGGATGAACGAAAAAAAAGCCGCCGGGAAGCATCCGGCGGCTGTATGCGCGGTCCCCGCGCCGGACCCGGCCGTGCCCCACGGGTGTGGAGACGAACGACCCGTCCGGCGCTTTACGCCAAGCTTATTACGGTGGCGATTCGCTGAACACGCAACCCTCATACGACGGTCGCTCCCCGCCGCCGCCGGGATTGCCGAGGCCCGTGTCGATCACCGCATTCGGGAGCGTATCCTTCGTCCACCCCGGACCCCGGACGATGATGCACGCATTGATCTGCTGCTGCGTTTGATCCTGGAACACCTCCTCGATTCGATAGTGGTGCGCATAGCCGCGGTCATTCTCGGTCTCGGCGATCCAAAGTTTCTGCGTCTCGGCGTGGGCGTCGACGAAAGCGCGGTTGAACGTCCAGTCCTGCCCGTGCCAACCGGTAAGCGTCTTCGTCGGCCCCGGGTTGACACCGTCGAGCGTCAGGCCGTTGTGCGTACCGTCACACGCCTCGAGCCAGCAAGCCCACGCCCACCGGCCGATGTTCTCCTCGTAGTACAGCGTCCGGGCCGGCGTTGGAATTCGGGACACCGGGCGGAGGTACGGTGAGTTGCTGCTCATCGTGCCGGCGCCGCTGGAAGCCCCGATCATGAAGAGGTTGGCCGCGTAGCTGTTGCCGAACCAGTCGTACGACGACACCGAGTCACCCTGCTCGCCTTTCGCGACCCAATCAAAACAGTGGGCCCCGCGCGGTGGACCGTCGTCGCTCGGGCAACGGTAGAGCCCGAGGTCGAGCTGCGTGTCCTTGAGCATGCCGTCGATGTTCGGCGGACCGCCCGGCGGGAAGTAGTTCGTGAACCCACCCTTGTAGAGGATGTCGTTCATCGGGCGGGTCGCGGGGCTGAACCCGGCGAACGTGCCGTATTTGCTGCGAACCGGTTCGGTCGGGTCTTGCCCGATGAGCTCTTGCCCGCCGACGCCGCTCTTGCCACCCCATTCGTACGCGCCAACGAACGTGGGATCAGATTGATCCTGTTCATACTGGACCGGATGGACCGGGATGCCCCAGCCGTTCGGGTCGTCGGCCTCATACACCCGGCTGCTCGTCGCGATGTTCTTAATGTGCGCCAGACACGCCGAACGTTTCGACGCCTGCCGTGCCTTCTCCAGACTCGGCAGCAGAATCGCGATCAACAGCGCGATGATCGCAATCACGACAAGTAACTCTATCAGCGTGAACGCCGACGCCCTGCCGGACCGCCGCGCCGCGCGCTGTAACCGGGTACTCCACATCATTACAGTTCTCCTGAAATCCTACCGTTCTCGCTCATGTGTTGGTCTACCCCTGAGACCGCGCACACGACACCCATGAGCGCCCTTCTGGCGCACAGACGCCACGCACACGCATGGCATCCTACCAGCATTCGACGTTGCGTGCAACATGCCGGTCACCGCCGGCGGTCGAACGCGGTGACGAATACGCCGGGCCGGAGCGCCTGCGCCCGGCGCCGCGCCGGCCCCGAACGCGCGTCGCTCGCCGCGTCACGACGTTCGCGTCACGCGAACCGAGGGGTCCACAACGCGCCGCGACGCCGGGCAACACCGCCCAGCGCCGGACGTACCGTCTTGTCCGGCTTGAGGCACACCCTCCGCCCGAACCCCGCGCGAACAAGCCCCTCTAGCCCCATAACACCAAAAGGGCGGGCGCGGCCCAAGAAAAAACGGGAACCACGCGAAAAAGAATCACCGCCCGCCGGGCCCCGCCGGCACGCCCCCACGTCCGCCCGCGAGCCACGACGCGGGCGCCGGCCGGCGCGGCTCGTGGCCGCCGATTCGCGCGAGGTCGGTGTCAGGACTGGTGGCGATGGATTGTAGCGCGCACGAATCCCGAGTCCCGCAGTGATCAACGCACGGGCCCCGCGAGCGTCCGATCGACGGGGTGGCGACCGTCGGCACCGTCGCGGCGGATCGGCGCTCGGCGTCGGGTACGGGGGTGCGCACAGCACCGGACCTCGCGACGGCGGTTGCGGCGCGGTGCCGCGGTTGCGCAATGTTGTGTGGCTTTAATAAGGAAAGCGTTGCGTGTTGGCAGGTTCCGCTGGGGTGGTATGCGGCCGAACCGGAAGTCACACCGGCGACCGCGGCCACCGACGGCGCGCAAGACACACCGCCGTGCACCGCCCGGCGGCCGTGGGCCGGCGTACCTGCGCCGCGGCATGCCAAGCCCCACGCGCGCGTGGACTCCCGCCGGTTCGGCGTGGATTGCCGGCCGGTTCAGCGGTGTTCGTCGCGCCCGTTATCCCGGTGGCGGTTCGGCGAACACACAGTCCTCGTACGACGGCCGATTGTCGCCATTGCTCGGATTCCCGAGCCCCGTGTCGATGACCTCATTCGGCAGCGTGTCCTTCGTCCAACCCGGACCGCGGACGATGATGCACGCGTTGCTGGTCTGCTGACTCTGGTCTTGGAACACGAGCTCGATCCGGTAGTGGTGGGCGTAGCCGTTGGCATTCTCGGTCTCGGCGATCCAGAGCGTCTGCGTCTCGGCGTGGGCGTCGACGAACGCACGATTGAACGTCCAGTCCCGGCCGTGCCAACCCTCCATGGTCTTGGTGGGTCCGGGATTGAGACCGTCGAGGTTGAGCCCATTCTGCGTACCGTCGCATGCCTCGGTCCAGCAGGTCCACGCCCACCGGCCGATGTTCTCCTCGTAGTAGAGCGTTCGCGCGGGCGTCGGCACGCGCGACACCGGGCGCAGGTAGGGCGAGTTGCTCTTCATCGTGCCGCCACCCCCGGCGAACCCGATCATGAAGAGGTTGGCCGCGTAGCTGTTGCCGAACCAGTCGTACGACGACACCGCCTCGCCGAGTTCGCCTTTTTCGACCCAATCGAAGCAGTGCGCGCCGCGCGGCGGGCCATCGTCGCTCGGGCACCGGTAGAGCCCGAGGTCGAGCTGCGTGTCCTTCAACATACCTTCGGGACTGGGATTGCCGCTGGATATGCCGTAGTCCGTGAACCCGCCCTTGTAGAGGATGTCGTTCATCGGGCGCGACGCGGGGCCGAACCCCGCGAACGTTCCGTACTTGCTGCGGATCGGGTCGTCGGGGTTCTGCCCGAGGATCTCTTGCCCGCCGATGCCGCTTTTGCCGCCCCATTCGTATGCGCCGATGAACGTGGGATCATTCTGATCCTGTTCGTACTGCACGGGATGCACCGGGATGCCCCAGCCGTTCGGATCGTCGGCCTCGTAGACGCGGCTGCTGGTCGCGATGTTCTTGATGTGCGCCAAACACGCCGAGCGTTTCGACGCCTGCCGCGCCTTCTCGAGACTCGGCAAGAGGATCGCGATGAGCAGCGCGATGATCGCGATCACGACGAGTAACTCAATGAGTGTGAACGCCGCGGCGCTACGCGTGCCGCACGCCCTGTGCCTCAACCACATAGTCCGTACCATCGCAAATCTCCTGACAACAACCAACGCTTGCACCACGCCACCGCCACGAACGCGGCCGACCCGCGCCGACGCGAGCAGGTTTCGTCGGGTCGGGCGTGCGGACCATCCGGCTCATCGCGCGCGGCGACGATGTTCCGCCGTGCGGACCGGACCCGGCTGGAGCGGACGACGGCTTCCCACCGCAACACAAGCCCGAATGCCCGCCGCATGTGTCGCGACACACGCGGTGCTCCACCACGCGCCTCACCTCGGGCACCCGCTGCGGGACGCCACGGTGTCCGTCATCCCCCCTTGCTATAACACCACGCGACGGGCCGCGGTCCAAGAAAAAAACAAAAAAAACCGGCCCGGACCGATCCTTCACCAAAACGGTGCCTGCGGCAGCGGTGCCGCGCGGCGTAGGAAGCGGCCGGGCCGCGCGACCTGCGGGAAAAAAGTGTTACCAAACGGCACGACGTGAGCATATCATAATGAGGTGGGATGCCATGTCAGGTGGGTGGGGGGTGTACGGGTCGGCTGTGCGCGGTGTGGCGATGACTTGTGACGCAACGTTTGGCCGTGGCTGGCAGCGTGGCATGTGGCGATGACCTGCAACGTAACCGACGAAGAACTCTGGAGCGGCATCGACCGCAACGCCGCGGAGCTGGAGGCTCACCTGGCGTCGTGTCCGTCGTGCCGCGCTCGGGCCGACGGTATCCGCGGCACGATCGACGCGGTGGCGTCACACGGCCCGTCGCCTGCGCCGCGCCTGCCGCGGACGGTGGCGTGCTACACGATCACGCGCCTTCTGGGTGAGGGTGGCATGGGGATCGTGTACGAGGCGGAGCAGCAGTCGCCGCGGCGCACGGTTGCGGTGAAGGTCGTGCGCGGCGGTCAGTTTGTGGATGATCTTCGTGTCAAGCTGTTTCAGCGCGAGGCGCATACGCTTGCGCGGCTCAAGCATCCGGGGATCGCGGCGATCTACGAAGCGGGTCGAACCGACGACGGGCAGCACTTCTTTGCGATGGAGTTGGTTCACGGTGTGCCGCTCAACACGTATGTCCGCGACCGCGGGCTCTCGTTGCGCGACCGCATGGCGCTGTTCTGCCGCATCTGCGATGCGATCAACTACGCACACCAGCGCGGCGTGATCCACCGCGACCTCAAGCCGTCGAACATCCTCGTGGAACCGGAGGGCAACCCGAAGGTGTTGGACTTCGGGCTCGCGCGGATCACGGATCCGGACGGACCGCAGCCCACGACGATCACGGGATTCGGTCGCTTCATGGGGACGCTGCCGTACATGAGCCCGGAGGAGGCCCGTGGCGACATCGACGACATCGACGTTCGCAGCGACGTGTATTCGCTGGGCGTGATGTTCTTCGAGGTCATGACCGGGCGGTTGCCGTATCGGGTGAGTCGAAGCCGGCTTCACGAAGCCGTCCACGTGATTTGCGAGCAGCCGCCGCCCCGGCCCGGCGCGCTCCAGCGGACGCTGCGCGGCGACATCGAGACGGTCGCGCTCAAGGCGCTTGAGAAGGATCGCGCGCGCCGATACCAGAGCGCCGCGGCGATGGCGGACGACATCCGACGCCACCTCGCCAACGAGCCGATCCTCGCGCGACGCGCGAACGTCGTGTATCAATGCCGCAAGTTCGTCGCGCGCCACCGGCTCCTCGTCGCGTCGTCGTCGGCGGTGCTGGCGTTTTTGATCGGGGCCAGGTTCTGGCTCACGTCCGCGGAGACGGAGATTCGTGAGTCGCTGCAGAAGGGTGCATTCCTCCAGGACGTGCGTGTCGCGGCCGAGCTCAAGCGGCTCGCGACCGCGCACCTGGAGCTCGGGCATCGCGCGAAGGCGAAACAGTTGTACTATGAAGCGCTGGCGAAACTCCGCGACCGCCCGGGTGCGCAGCCGCTCCGCACGGGCGAGGTGTTGATCGGGCTCGCCGGTGTCCTGATTGAGTCCGGGTCGGGCGAGGAGCTGACCGAGGCCGAGGATGCGCTGCTTACGGCGATGGACATCTGCGACCATGAGCTCCCGCCGGGGCGGGACGCGCCGAGGATGTGCGTGGCCGCGCTGCAGTTGCTCGGGCGGCTCTACGGCCCGGACTTCTACGACCTGCCGGAAGAACGCGCCGAAATCGCATCGGAGTTGGCCGCGTGGCGCGGTGCGTCCGATGATGGAACGCCGATCGCACCCGCCGGTCCGCCGCAACCGGCCGGGGGCTGAAAAGGTGTCGGGCTGAAAAGGCGTCAGGAAGATTCTTTGACTACTCCAACAATCTTCCTGACACCTTTTCTGGGTCTGGGATCGGGGAATTGACGCATAACGGAGCACTCGGCTATGACTTCGACGATGGATACGGCCCGTGATGACACGGCGGCCGCGGCGGCCGAGGTCGCGGCGTTGCTGCGTGCAGGCGACCCCCGCGCGAGCGCCGAGTTCCGGCGTGTGTTCGGTGACGCGTTGACACGGTTCTGCTGGGGCTACCTCGGCAGCGTCGAGGAAGCCGAAGACGCCGTGCAGGACATCCATTACCGGCTACTCGACATGGACGAGATTCCGGATCACTTCCGGCCGTGGCTCTATCGGACCGCCCGGAACCACTGCCTGAATCGCCTCCGCGACCACAAGCGCCATCACGACGCGCATCCGCTTCCGCCGGACTCGCAGCTCCGCGCCGAGCTAACGGGGCAGTTGACGCGGATGGTGAAACAAGAGCTGGGTGCGCATGTTACGGCGGCGCTGCGGGCGCTCGATCCCCAGCTCCGCGAGGTGCTGCTGCTGCGCTATACGGAGGGGCTCGGTCGCGCCGAGATCGCGGAGGTGCTCGACATCCCGCCGTGGCAGGTCAAGCACCGCCTCTTCACGGGGCTACGCGAGTTGCGGGAACAGGTCGACGCGATGGCGCGGCGGTGAGCGCCGCGGCGTGGTGCCGAGCCGCGCGCGGATTCATGGCGCGGGATGGCGGTCACCGTCGGATCGCCCGGCCGTGGGTTCAGCGTCCGGAGCCGGCGGGGCGTGCGGCGGCCGGGCGCGATCGGCGTCGCCGGTGGCGTACCAGGTCCGTATGATGCGCTCGGTGTCGGGTGTGAGTTTCGTCACGCTGTTTTGCACGGGCATGCCGGCGCTGCGACAGCGTGCGATGATCGCATGCGACGGCACACCGAGTTCGCGCGCGAGCGCGTTGACCTTGATGTGTTTCGACGCCATGCGTTTCGTCCGCCCCCTGTGCCGTCCGCACCCGTTGCATCCCCACCCGTTGCGTCCGCACCCGTTGCATCCGCGCCTGTAGCGTCCGCACCCCGTGGCGGACGTATCACGGAATCGCGCACCCCTTAACCCGACGCCGGAGCACGCGGCCACCCACCACGCCCATGTAAGCGTCGGCGTGTCCCGGCGCGCCGACACCGCGCGGTGATTCATGCGACCTTGGCGCACACCTTCTTTGCGGCGTCTGTGAGATCCTCCGCCGACACGAGCTGTGCGACGTCGGCGTCTTTGAGCAGCGCCCGCGCCCGTTTCACATTGGTTCCTTCGAGGCGGACGACGACGGGCACATTGAAGCCGATGTCCTTCGCGGCGGCGATGATGGCCTCGGCGATGGTGTCGCACTTCGCGATGCCGCCGAAGATGTTGACGAGCACACCCTTGACGTTCGGATCCGCGAGAATGATCCGGAACGCCTCGGTCGCGGCCTCGGCGGTGACGGAGCCGCCGACGTCGAGGAAGTTCGCCGGTTCGCCGCCGTGGAGCTTGATGAGGTCCATGGTCGCCATGGCGAGACCGGCGCCGTTGACGAGACATCCGATGTTGCCGTCGAGTGGGATGTACGAGAGGTTGTGCGCCTTGGCGCGGAGCTCCATCGGGTTCTCCTCGGTCGGGTCGAACATCTCCTGCAGCCGCTTGTGTCGGAACACGGCGTTGTCGTCGAAGTTCATTTTCGCGTCGATCGCGAGGATGTCGCCGCCCGGCGTTCGGACGAGCGGGTTGATCTCGGCGAGCGAGCAGTCATAGCGATAAAAGACATGGACAAGGCCGCGCAACACGTCGGCGGCTGCTTTCGCCTGGGCCTTGTCGGTGAAACCGAGCGCCGTGACGAGGTGGGCGCACTGAAAGTCAAGCAGACCCAGGTGCGGATGGAGCCACTGCTTGTCAATCGCGGTGGGGTCCCGCCCGGCGACCTCTTCGATCTCGACGCCGCCCTCGCGGGACACCATGGCGACCGGTCTGCGCTTCGCCCGATCCATCACGACGGCGGCGTAGTATTCGCTCTCGATGTCCACGGCCGCCGCGATGAGCACCTTGTGAACCGCGATGCCGTCGGCGCCGGTCTGCGCCGACACCATGCGGTGGGACAGCATGAACTGCACGGCGTCGCGAACCGCGTCCGCCGAGTCGCATAGCTTGACGAAGCCGGCCTTGCCGCGACCGCCGGCAAACACCTGTGCCTTGACGACGACGGTGCCGCCGATGTCGCCATATGCGTCGCGAGCCGCCGCGACGCTGTCCACGACATGTGACGGCGGCACCGGCACGCCGGCGTCAGCCAGCAACGCCCTCGCGTGATACTCGTGTACCTTCATGTCTCGGTCCCCGATCAAGGTCGTCCATGCCGCGGCGGTTGACCCGGGTCGACGCGGCGCGCCATGACTCGACCACACGCATTGTGCGCGAATCACACGCATCGCAAAAGGGGGTGTGCCTCGTTCGGTTCCGCGTCGTTCGGGTTGGAGACGTGTCACGCCTCGGCCATGGGCCGGCGCCCGGCCCGGACGTACCGGCGCCGGATGCCGCAGCCCCTGACGGTGGTCACTTGACACCGACCGCGATGGCGGGCGATGCGCGGCGCCCGTCGCTGCGGTGGCGCTCAGGGGTTCGAAGTGGGCTCGGGGCGGCGACGCGGCGAGCGCGCGAACACTCCCGACGGGCTAGCCGGCTCGGCGATGGAGTGCGCGCAAAAAAATGTAGCAAGACCTATGACACCCCCCCGTGTTCGGGCCGGAGAGAGGATGGTGGGAGGGCGCTATACCACAGGTCTTGCTACCCATTGTCGAGGTCGGATCGGGCCAACCCCTGCCGCGTGGTAGGACACGCGGATATCGTCATTAAGACACGCGTACTGCGGTCTTGAATCTCCTTGATCGGACTTCGATGCACCAGCCAATGGCCCCGGCGGCCTCACTCGCATCTCATCCAGCAAGCGGCGTGCCACATGCAAAGTCGGCTTGAACATCCACCTCGCCTCGACATTGGCCATTGTCGCCGTACGTCCATCGCCGTGAATCGCCGTTCACAGTATTGTGGTGGCGGCTACGCTACGGGCCGGGTCGGCACGCTGCGCCGTCTGCCGCACGGTAGTGTGGGTTATCCCTCACAGCTAGTGTGTGTAGGCTCGCAGGTGTGTGCTTGCTCGCGATCCGGCCTGTACGGCCGGCGGGGGGTTATCGCACGCAAGTGCGGGCCTGGCACGAGGATCACTGCGTGCCCAGGCGCCCCAGGGATGTGCCGGCCACGGCGACGCATGGCTATCGCGGTGCGTTGCCCGTGAGCGCCGCGCGCCGGCGCTGGGTCCTCCCCCTCGGCCGGTGGCGACACATCGGGAGGCCGACGCCCGGCGACCCGCGTTCGTGCGACGGGCTGGCAACACGTTTGTTCGTGGACACGCGTGGGGCGACACGTGCGGCGCGGGTGGTAGAATGTTGCGCAGCGGGTGCCCGCGGAGGATCACCGCGATGAGCACTGCCGACGGATTAAATAGTGTGAAACTAACAATCGAGATTACAGGTATGCACTGCACGGCGTGCACGGACGCGGTCAAGGCCGCGCTGGCGGCGGTGCCGGCCGCGCGAGAATACACGGTGGAGATCGGTCGGGCATCGGTCACGTTGGATGACTCCAAGACCGGCCAGGCGGAGATTATCACCGCGATCCGGGCAGCCGGTGCGTTTGACATCGCCGGATTCTCGTGTGATGCCTGAGGACGCATCGGGCGCCGCGCGTGTGCTTTCCGACGGTGTGTCCCCCGGCGGCGGCGGGACCGTGCGGCTGCGGATCCACGGCATGACGTGTGGGAGCTGCGTTGCGCGGGTCGAGCGCGCGTTGCGGTCGGTGACCGGCGTCGGCGACGCCCGCGTGAACCTCACCACCGAGGTCGCTACGATCGAGCTGGGAACGTCGACGGCGGACCGGGCCGCGCTCGTTCAAGCGATTCGTGACGCCGGCTACGACGCCGAGACGTTTCGCCAGGCGGGTCCGGCGGTCACCGGGCTCGAGCGCACCCACGAGGCCCGGCTCGTACATCAGAAGCAGGCGTTCGTGCAGGCACTGGCGCTGGGTGTTCCGATCGTTGCGCTGCAATACCTCGCGCCGGTGCTGCAGTCGCATGGTCCAGGCGGTCATGTGTGGCCCCGGGTGATCCAGGCGATCCTTGCGGCGTTGCTGCTGGCGTCCAGTGCCGGTGCGCCGATTCTCGTGGGCGGTTTGCGGGCCGTGACCCACGGCTCGGCCAACATGGACCTGCTCGTGTCGCTCGGCGTGGTCGTGGCGTTTGTGGGCGGTGTGATCGGTCTGTTCGTACCGACGTTCCACGCGGCGCATTTCCATGCCGTCGGCATGATCCTGGCATTTATCAACCTGGGACGCTACTTCGAAATCGGCGCGAAGCGCGATGCGTCGGGGGCGATCTCGGCGCTCGTGCGCCGGATGCCGACGATGGCGCAGCTCGTGACGGACGACACGGTGGCCGAGGTGCCGATCGCGAGCATACGCGTCGGTGACCGCGTGCGTGTCGCGCAGGACATGCTGGTCCCGGTCGACGGTCGCATCGTGGACGGCCACGCCGCGGTGGACGAGAGCGCGGTCACCGGCGAAGCGTTGCCGCGCCCGCGGCGCGTCGGTGACAGTGTGTGTTCGGGCAGTGTTGTGGCCGATGGGCTCGTAACGGTCGAGGCGACGCATGTCGGCGCGGCCGAGCACGTAGGTTACCGGCGCGTCAGTC
>JBHHVO010000094.1:0-10589 GCA_046754365.1 Phycisphaerae bacterium
GCGGACCTTCTGCGGGAGGGCGACGACGCGGATGTACGCGCGGAGCTGGATGCGGGCATCCCGGATGCCGCGAAGCTGGTTGAGAAGGTTGAGCTGTTGACGCTGCTGTCGGGGCCCGACGACGCCGGCGACTGCTATTTCAACATCCAGGCCGGCACGGGCGGCGCGGACGCGTGCGACTGGGCGGAGATGCTGCTGCGTCTCTACCTTCGCTATTTCGAGCGGAACGACTTCGAGGCGGAGGAGCTCTCGCTGCGGGCGGGTGAGGAGGCGGGCATCCAATCCGTCAACCTGCGGGTCAAGGGACCGTACGCGTACGGGTATCTTTCGTGCGAGATGGGCGTGCACCGGCTCGTGCGCATATCGCCGTTCAGCGCCCAGGGAAAACGCGAGACGAGCTTCGCATCCGTAGACGTCCAGCCGGACGTGGATGACATCGCGATCGATATCGACTGGGCGAAGGACGTCCGCGAGGACACGTATCGCGCGAGCGGCGCGGGTGGTCAACACGTGAACAAGACGTCGTCCGCCGTGAGGCTCACGCACCTGTCAACCGGCGTAGTCGTGCAATGTCAGAACGAGCGATCGCAACACAAGAATCGCGCCAACGCCCGCAAGATGCTCTCGGCGAGGCTCTACCTCATGGAGCAGTCCCAGCGTGACGCGGAGTTGGCGAAGGTCTACAGCGCGAAGGGACAGATCGGCTGGGGCAACGCGATCCGCAGCTATTTCCTCTATCCCGAGCAGCGCGTCAAAGACGCTCGAACGGCCGCGACGACCGCGGCCACGGACGCCGTGCTCGACGGCGACATTCAAATGTTCATCGACGCAGAGCTCCGCCGCCGCGCGGCCGCGCGGCATGCGTAATGTGCGGTACCGGCAACGCCGCGACGATCCCGGCGGCGTCAAGGCCGCTTCGTTACGGTCGGGATTCGGAAAGACAGCGGTCGGCGCCGGCACGATGTGCGGTTGTGGCATGACCATCCGCGTCAGTTGCATCACGGCGCACCTGCCACGGCGGGGTTGGGGTGGCCGGCGGTCAGGTCGGCCAGGGCGGGCTCGACCGCTCGAAGGATGCGGCGGTGCGCGGTGGACACGGCGGCGTTCTCGATGTCGCTGCGGGTGAGCCATACGCCGGTATGCGGATCACGCGTCGCGCCGGCGCGACGTACGCGCCGTACCGGGGCGACGTGTACGATGAAGCGGAACGCGCGATGCGTGAGGCGGTGGACGATCGTCGCGGTCTCTTCCGGTGGCCGTGCGAGTGTGATGCCATGACGCCGGGCGAGACGGCGCAGCGCAAGTTGGCGCACGACCCGTGCGCTCCGATGAGCGCACACGTGGGTGTCGGCGCCCACCTCGGTTCCGGCGCCAATCTCGATGCGGGCGTCAGCGTCTCGTGCGGCGGCAGCCCTGGTGTCGGCGTCCAGCTCGACGGTAGGGAGCTCCCAAAGCCCGGCCCACAAGCCGGTGTCGGGCCGGCGACGCAGCAGCAGCAGCCGGGCGTGCACGAAGACGCCGACCAGCGCCGTGACGTCGAGAACGCGCGTCCTGTCGATGCGAACGGGAAGTCGGTCGGTCGTCCCGGTCGCCGCGGCGACGCATACCGCGCGTAATGGGCACGCGGGACAGTCGGGCGATCTCGGCTTGCATACCGCGGTCGCGAGGTCCATCCATGCCTGGTTGAAATCGCCTGGCCGCTTGAACGGCACGAGCTGTTCGGCGAGCGCGCGGATGCGCCGTCGCCCCGATGGTGACAGGACGTCGTCGGCCACGCCGCAAAGCCTGGCGATGACACGGGCGACGTTGCCGTCGACGGCGGCCTCTCGCCGGCCGGACGCGATCGATGCGATCGCGGCGGCGGTGTAGTCGCCGATGCCCGGGAGCCGGCGGAGCTTGGGCGCGGTCGTCGGGATACGGCCGCCGTCGTCGCGCACGACCCGAGCGGCTTGATGGAGGTGGCGGATGCGTCGGTAGTAGCCGAGCCCCTCCCAGTGTTTGAGCACGTCGTCAAACGATGCGTTCGCGAGGGCGGTGACCGTGGGAAAGCGCCGCAAGAACGGCTCGTACCGCTCAAGGACGGTATCGACGCGTGTTTGTTGGAGCATGATCTCCGCGACCCATTGTGCGTAGGCGTCGCCGGCTCTGCGCCGCCACGGCAGGTCGCGCCGGTGGCGATCGAACCACCGCAGCAGGCGCCGTCGCACGTCGGCCCGCAGCGGCGGCGGGATCGGCGTCGCGGCGTGATCGGATTCGCCTGGTCGCGGAGGCGTCACGATTTGCGCAGCGGGAAGCCGCATTGTGCGCAGTAGTTGGCGTGTGGACGGGTGGTTTCCTGACAGCGCGGGCAGCTCTTCTCCGACCGCCGTGCCGCACTACCGACCCAAATGATGGCGAGCGCGATGGCGACGCAGATAAGTCCGTCGCCTTTGAACGCGCCGAGGGTCGGTATGGCAAGCAAGGCGGGTGCGTACACGTGCATTATCCATCGCGGTGTCGAGTCAGGGCATGATACCACGGGCGCGGGTCCCGCTCCAATCCGCGGCGTGGTGCGTCCGGCACGGGGTCGGACGCTACGCATGGGGGTGGACGTCCGGCACGGGGGCCGGACGCTACGCATGGGGGTGGACGTCAGGCACGGGGGCCGGACGCTGCGGATGGGGGCGGACGTCCGGCGCGGGGGCCGGACGCTACATCGCACGGACGGCGCGACCACCGCGGACGATTCCGTTGTGGCGTTACGCCTGGTTCGTTCGGGCGTTCCGCCGGATTCGTTGAGGCGTTGCGGTTGCGTCGTGTGGGGCTTGCAATTCCAATGCCCGAAATCGCGGGCGCCGTGGGCCGGCGCGGGCGTACGACCAGGAGGCGCGGGTTTGGCCGTCGACACTGCAGGTGTGTGCGCGCTGCTCGGTGTGGTCCCGAGTACGGGGTTGCTGTTCGGGCTCATGTTGCTGGCCGCGATCGTGGGGGGGTATGCGGCGCATTCCGTGCATGTTCCTCGCGTCGTTGGGTTTCTGGTCGGGGGGGTAGCGCTGCGCGGCGCGCTGAGTGTTGTGTTCCCGGAACCGCACCAGGGTGATGCGCTCGATGCGGCGGCCGCGCCTCTCGCGGCGGTCAAGGATCTGGCGCTGGGGTTGATCCTGTTTTCCATCGGCGGCGTGTTCGAGCGTTCGCGGCTCATCGCGTCTGGTGTACGGGTTCTGAAGACGAGCGTTGTCGAGGTTGGGATGGTGGCGGCGCTCGTGCTGATCGGTTGTGCGTTGGTTTCGGTGTTGACGCTGGCGGGCGGCAGCGGGGCGCATGGCATGCGGGACGCGCTGGTGCTGGCGGTGCTGCTGGCGCTGGCGGCGATCGCGACGGCGCCGGCGGCGACGCTGTTTGTGCTGCGCGAGTATGACGCGAAGGGTCCGCTGTCGGACGTGATCCTGAGCCTCACAGCGGTGAACAACGTCGCGTGCATCGTGCTGTTCCATGCGATGTTTATCGTGCTGGCGTGGTGCGGGGTGATCGTCGGCGCGGACGGCGTGGCGGCGTCGCCGTGGCTCGGGCTGGTGTTTATGACGGTCGGGAGTGTGTCGCTCGGGATCGTGTTCGGTGCGGTGCTGAGCATCGTGCACACGAAACTGGAGCTGGCGGAGACGCTGCTCGTGTTTTTCGCGGTGTTCATCGTGCTGGGCGCGGGGGAAAAATGGCTGGCCGCCCACTACGGTCCGTCGTTCAACTTCTTGCTCACGGCGCTCACGATCGGCGCGGTGTTCGCGAACGTGGCGGTGGACTCGATGCGGCTTGGTGAGGCGCTCCGGACGATCGCGCTGCCGATCTTCGCCGGCTTCTTCGTGATGGCCGGGTATGAGTTGCACGTGGCGGAGCTGCGGCATATCGGCTGGATCGGCGGTGCGTACATCGTGTGCCGAACGGTCGGGAAGGTTTGGGGCTGCCGGATGGGTTTGCGCTGGGCGGGGCTGCGTGGCTCGATTCGCGGTGACACGGGCACGGCGCTGTTCTGCCAGGCGGCGGTGGTGATCGGCATCGCGGACTTCGTGGAGCGTCACTGGGCGAGTCCTATGGCCGGGCAATTCACGACGGTGATCCTCGGGAGCATCGTGGTGTACGAGCTTGTGGGGCCGGTGCTGGTGAAGCGTTGCGTCGTACAAGGGGGCGAGGTGAAGGCGATCACGCTGTTGTCGCGTGCGTCGCCCGGCGCGCGTGGCGCGTCGGTGGTTCGGCTTACGATGGGGGCGCTGCTGCGGATGTTCGGTCTGCGGCACGATGCGGCGGAGGTGGACGTGGCGTCGCTGCAGGTGCGTCACATCATGCGGTCGAGCGTGCAGTTGCTGCGTGTGTCGGCGACGTTCGACGACGTGTTGCATTTCATCGAGCGTTCGACGCACAGCCACTTTCCTGTGGTGAGCGCGGAGGGCGATTTCGTCGGCATGATCCACTTCGCCGACGTGCAGGGCATGATCTACGACCCGGCGCTGCGTGACCTCGTGACGGCGGTGGATCTGGCCACGCCGGAATCGGCGACCGTGCCGATGGACATGCCGCTGAGCTCGCTGCTCGACGTGTTCAAACGGGAGAACGTGGCGGTGCTCCCGGTGGTCGAGCGCGGCGCCAGCCGGCGCATCGTCGGGTTGGTGGAGCAGCGCGACCTGCTCCGCGCACTGCACGTGTCGGCGTAGGGAGCGATGTGCGTTGGGTTGGTGGCGGACGGTCTGGTTGTGCCCCATGGGTTACGCGTCGGATAAGACGTGGAGGTTGGCCATGGAAATGCCGCTGAGCAGGGCCCCGACGATGCCGACGAAACCCTGGTCCGTGCCGCAGAGGAAGAGGTTGTGCAATCGTGTGCGTCCGTCGCGGAGCTTGCCGGGTGTGCCGTAGACGGCGCCGTTGATGTGGCCGGTAAAGCGCTGGATCGTCCGGGGCGTGAACATGTCGGTGAAGACGACGCGCCGGGCGAGCCCCGGCACGCGGCGATCGGCGAGGCGGAGGACGTCATCGAGGCACCTGCATTTGGCGGCCTGGTAGGCGTCCGGGGTTAACGCGGCCCACCGCCGTGGGCTGGCGAGCCAGGTCACGCGGAAAAGCCCTTCCGGCATGTCGTCGTGGTCCTGGTAGTTGTTCGGGCAACAGATCACGCCGCTCCGCGGGTCGACGAGGTCGTCGGGCGTTTCGTAGTGGAACGTGTCGGTGTCGTTGTAAAACTCGATCGTGGCGTCATGGCCGAGTCGGCGCGGCGGTGCGTCGAGGACGAGGATGGACTCAACGAACGAGACACGACCGACGTCGGCGGTGGTCGGCGCCGGGACCGCGTCGGTGCAGAGTCGCATGGTCTCGACGTAGCCGGCCGACGACAGGACGGTCGGTGCCGCGATCGTGTCGCCGTTGTCGAGTGTGAGCGACGTGACGCGCGTGCCGGATACGTTGATGCGGTTGACGCCACAGCGCATTTTGAAGACGCCGCCGCACGCACGGTAGCGCTTGACGAGCGCGGCGATGATCCGCCGCACGCCTTGCCTGGGCCTGGCGAAGCCCTCGAGGAAGATGCTCTTGAACATGGTGACGAACTGCGTTCGGTCCATGTCATGTTCTTGGGCGCTGCCGTAGTACATGAGCGGGCAAAGAATCATGTCGATCAGGAGCGGATCACGCAGGTGGTCGCGAAGCCAGCGGCGTGCCGAGCCTGTGGGTGCGTCGAGCCGGATGTCGTCGTAGTCACGGATGGCGGCGATGAGGCGCCGGAAGCGATCGATCTCGTCGGGGAAGTGGTCGGCGACGTCGGCGACGAGCCGGTCGATGTTGTTGCTGAAGCGGAGCGTGACGCTCGGGAAGCGGATTTCGGAGCCGCGTTGTTCGCGCAGGTCGAAATCATCGCGGGTAAGTCGCAGTTGGCGGAGCAGCTTCGGCAACGGGGTGGATCGCACGCCGGGTGGGACGTAATTGGTTACGGCGTGCAGGCCGACGTCGAAGTCGCGTCCGGCGCGTCTGTAGTACGAGTTGAGCCCGCCGCACACGTTGTGTCGTTCGACGATGCAGACGCGGCGGTCGAAGTGGGCGAGGCGGATGCCGGCGGCGAGCCCGGACATGCCGGCGCCGATGATGATGACGTCGTAGTCCATCGTAATCCGTTCGGCCGGAGTGCGCTCACAGGGTGTGTTCGACCGTGGCACGTTGCCCGGCCGGCGTGCTCGGGCCGCGCCGTGCGTCTGGCTGACAAGGTGTTGCCGCGGCCCGCCACACGGGCTGCGGCGGACATGTCGTCATGGTACGTCAGCGCCGGGTGCCCGCGGCCCGGGTGTGCTAGACGGTGGTTGAAAGCTTGGGGGCGAGGTAGGCGACCGTGCCGTCGAGCGTGGCGAGCTGTGGATAGTCCTCCTTGGGCACCTCGACGTGATAGCGTTTGCGCAGCTCCATGACGATGTCGAGGAAGTCCATAGAGTCGAGCTCGAGCTGGTCGCGCAGGCGCACGTCACCCTTGACGTCGGACAGGTCGGCGTCCGGCGCGATCGTGGCGATGATGTTGAGTACGATGTCCCTGACTTGCTGCTCGCCCATGCTGTCCTCAAACGCTCCGTCTGTTGATCGATTCTACGCGTTGTCGCCGATCGGGTCAGGCCGCGTACCTCTTCGCCACCACGGCCGAGTTGATGCCAAGCATCCCGAACGAGTTGTTGAGGATGTACTCCACGCGCCCGATCGCGGTCGGCTCGCCGACGACGAGGTTACGCACGGGGCATTTCGGATCAAGCTCGGTCATGTTGATCGTCGGGTGCACGATGCCGTCGGCGAACGCACCGAGATTTCCGGCGAGCTCGAGCGCGCCGGCCGCCCCCATCGCGTGGCCGATGAAGCTCTTCGTGTTGTTCACGTATACATTGTCATACTCACCGAACACGCGTTGTAGCGCCCCGGCTTCCTGTTGGTCGCCAAGCTCCGTTGCGGTGGCGTGGGTGCTGACGATGTCGATGTCGCCGGGCTGGATGCCGGCGCGATCGATCGCGAGCCGCATGCATTGAGCCACGCGTCCGGCATCGGGCATCACCGGGTCTGTCGCGTCGGAGTTCATGGCGTAGCCTGCAATTTCGCACAGGATCGCGCCCCGTCGCCGCAGGGCGTCGGGCAGGCGCTCAAGGACGAAGACGCACCCGCCTTCGGCCACGACAATACCGTTGCGGGCGATGTCGAACGGCCTACAGGCCCGCGTCGGGTCGTCGTGGGCGGCGAGCGCATTCTGGCTCGCAAAACCCGCGAAGATACCGAAGGAACTCGTCGCCTCGGAGACACCGCCCGCGAGGGCGAGATCCACCTCGCCAAGGCGCAGCATCTGGACGCCCTGGATCAAGCCCGCGTTGCCGGCGGCACACGCGGCACCGATCGTGTAGTGCGGTCCCTCGATACCGAACTTGACCGTCACCTCGCCAGCGGGACTGTTGGCCACGGTCCGCGGGTTGTGGTGATGCGACCAATACCGCGTGTCATAGTCGTATTGGCGGATGACGTCAATCTCGTTCTCGGTCTCGACGGTGCCGTGCTCGGTGATGCCGAGGAACACGCCGATGCGGGCCCGGTCGACGGCGTGGAGATCGAGGCCCGCGCGGGCGAGCGCCTCACCGGCACAGTAAATGGAAATGCCGCCGGCGCGCGTCCCGCGGCGGCGTTCCTTGCGGGTCTGGTATTTCTGCTCGTCGAAGTCGCAGATGCCGGCGAGCACGCGCCCCATGAACCGCGTCTCGATGGCGGTCACGCCCGACACGCGGCCTAGCAGGCTCGTGCGGAACGCCTCGAGCGTGTTGCCGTTCGGGGCGGTAAGACCGACCCCGGTGATGACGATTCGTTCCGCTGCGCTCATGAGTCCCGTACCCTTGGCCGGTAGCGTTCCGGCGGCCGATCAGCCGCGCACGTGAGCGACCGCCGGAATAGGCCATGTTACCGATTCTCGCGGTAAATGAAACGCTGTGGGTCGCGTGGCGCGGTGGTCGTGGGGGTGTGCCTGAGCCATGCGATGAGCCGGGCGACGCCGTCGTCGGTGGTGACGCCTGGCTCGTAGCCGAGGTCCCGGCGTGCGGCGGAGATGTCAAAATAGTGACTTTTGGCTAGTTGGGATGCAACGAAGCGTGTCATGATGGGCTCGCGGCGGCGCCGCAGGAGGCGGTAGGTGGCTTCGAGCAGCGCTCCGGCGCGTTTGGCGGCGTTGTACGACACCGTGCGTTTCGGTGGGGATATGCCTAGCTCGGCCAGAATGTGGCGGAACCAGGGCCAGATGCGGACCGGCTGCCCCTGGGTGATGAAGTACGCCCGGCCGGCACACGGTGCGCCGGGCGCGAGCGCGTCCGCGGCGAGGATGTGGGCGTCCGCGGCGTTGTCGATGTAGGTGATGTCGACGAGGTTCCGGCCGTCACCGACCTGTGTGAGTTTTCCGCGACGCGCCCGATCGACGACGCGCGGGATGAGGTGCGGGTCACCGGGTCCCCAGACGAGGTGTGGGCGGAGGGCGACTGTGGATAGGACCGGTCCGGTGGGCGTGGTGGGGGTCGCGTTGGCGGCGAGGACGCGGCGTTCGGCTTCCGCCTTGGTGGCGGGGTAGTGGGCGAGGTAGCGTGGCGGGTAGGGGTGTGATTCGTCGACGCCGCAGACGTCGTGCTCGCCGAACACGACGCTTGGAGAACTCGTGAACACGAGGCGCGGCACGCCCGCGGCGCGGCATGCGTCGATGACGTTTTGGGTCGCGTCGACGTTGATGCCCCAGAACCACGACCGCGGGCCCCATACGCCGGTGACACCGGCGACGTGGAACACGCAATCCATCCCGGCACACGCGCGGCGGGCGGTGGCCGGGTCGCGGAGGTCGCCCTGGATGGTGTGGATGCCGGCCGTTTCGAGGTGGGGGTACCGGCGGCGTCCGATCGCGGTGACGTGATCACCGCGGTCGTGGAGCGTGTGCGCGATACGCGAGCCGATGAAACCGCCGCCGCCGGTGACGAGTGCCCTCATCGGAGTTGCTTCGCGGCCCAGTCTGTGAGCGCCTCGCGGTTGATCTTGGCGTTGTGGCGGATGTCCACGGGCAGCGACTCGTGGAAGAGGACATCGCGGATCGGACGTGTGAGGTCGTGGCGCTCGGCGGTGTCGTGTAGCTCGCGTAGCAGGGCGGCACGGGCGCGGCGGGACATGCGTCCGCGGCGCCGCGTGTGGCCGCGGCGCGAGGCTTGGCTGCCACCCGCCGCTGCGGCGCGACGCGGCGCTTGAGGTTTCTCGGACGCGGCGCCGCGACGCGCCGATTCCGGATCGGTGGACGCGTGCGGATCGGCGCGCGCGTCCCCACGGGCGTGTGACTCCGGCTCGATGATGATGACAGGGCGTTGGCGTGGCGGCGGCCCGATCCCGACGAGCGCGGATCGGGCGACGGCGGGATGCGCGTTGAAGACGGCCTCGCATCGGACCGTGCACATCATGCCGGTCGCGGTGTGCACGCGGTGCGCTTTCCGGCCGCACATCCAGATGCGTCCGTCGGCGTCGCGGTAGCCGAGGTCGCCGATGCGATGCCAGACGCGCGCGGCGCCGGGATCGTGGATCTTCGCGAGTGCGTCGGCGCGTGGGAGTTCGTAGTAGGTTTTCGTGACGACGTCGCCGGCTACGGCGATCTCGCCGATGTCGCCGTCTGGGAGGACGAGGTCGTCGGACCATCGGGCGATGGGGTCGTCGGTGACGCGGATGAGCCTGACGGTGACGCCGGCGACGGGTCGGCCGACGCAGATACCGTCACCGTTTCGTGTGCGGTCCAGGCATCCGTCGAGGAGCTCCGTACCGGAGATTGACGTTGCAGGGAGGGATTCGGTGGCGCCGTAGGGCGTGTGGAGGTCGGCGCCGGGCGGCAGGGCACGGCGCATGCGTTCGACGACGTCGGGCTGCACGGGGGCGCCGGCGATGAGGACGCGCCGCAGCGTCGGGAGCGTGATGCCGCGATCGGCGCAATAACCAGCTACGCGCGACCAGATGGCCGGCGACCCGAACGTGTTGGTGACGTGGTGGTCTTGGACGGCCTCGACGATGTGCGCGGGGTTGGCGCGGGCCGGGTGGCTCGGGTCGATGTCGGGTATAACGCAGGTCATGCCCATCGCGGTGCTGAAGAGCGCAAAGAGCGGGAACGCGGGGAGGTCGACCTCGCCGGGCTCGATCGCGTAGTGGTCGCGTATGGTGCGGACCTGGGCGTGGAACATGGCGTGTTCGTAGACGACGCCCTTGGGCGGGCCGGTCGCGCCGCTGGTGAAGAGGATGGCGGCGGTGTCGCTGGGGTTGGTGTCGGTGATGGTAAAAGCGCTGTCGGCGTCGCGCGCAAGCCGGGCGAGCGTCGGTCCGCGCCAGAACCAGCGGCGGCCGACGGTGACGGCGTGCCTGGTCGCGGTGAAGGCCCGGCGTTTCAGGACGCGGACGGCGTGGGCGATGGGCACGCCGATGAACCCCCGGGCGTCGGTGGATCGGATGCACGCGAGCATCCGCGCGACGCCCATGCCGGGATCGATCATGACGGGGACGGCGCCGAGTTTGAAGAGCGCGAAGATGATCGCGATGAAGTCGATCCCGGGCTTGACCAT
>JBHHVO010000095.1:0-10503 GCA_046754365.1 Phycisphaerae bacterium
CCGTGCCGAGGGCCGCATGACCGTTGGCGCCGAGGGACGCATGTCCATGATCGCGCCGGGCGGCGTGGTCATCGCGCTCGTGTTTTTGGGCGGTTGCGGCTCACTTCGATTCCCTGAACCGGATGTGCGCTTTGTGGCGTTCGGCGATTCCACGACGGCCGGTCCGTCGACGCAGGACTACCCGGACATCCTGCGAACCATGCTCGGCGAGCCGCCCGAGACGTTCAGCAACGAGGGCGTCGGCGGCGAGACCAGCGACGAAGGCGTGCCGCGACTCGAGGGGCTACTCGACGACGGTATCTTCCCGAACGCGACGGTCCTGCTATACTGGGAGGGCGGGAACGACATCAGCGACTTCATCGCCGCCCACGACCCGTTCCTGGTCTTCTCTCCGACCGATCCCGGCTATCCGTTCACCGCCGACCTCGACGCTCGACTCGCCGCTACGCAGGCCAACATCGAATCCGCGATTGCGGCAGCGCAAGACGCGGGACTCAGCGTCCTCGTCGCGACGTATTACTTCACGATCGAAACCTTCGGTTCGTGCCCCGCGCTACCGTTCGGTATTATCGTGCCCCAGCAGGCGCAGCGCGCGAACGTCTACATCGCGATGCTCAACGACACCATCCGATC
Source organism: Phycisphaerae bacterium (assembly GCA_046754365.1). Taxonomy (GTDB): domain Bacteria; phylum Planctomycetota; class Phycisphaerae; order UBA1845; family UBA1845; genus JBHHVO01. Next base: position 634 of record JBHHVO010000095.1, read on the forward strand.
CGCCGTCGCGGACCGCGGCGCCGTGCTCGTCGACGTCGCCGCCGCGGACGACATCCTCAGGGCCGACCCGGCCAACTATACCAACTGCAACCACCTGAGCGCCCAGGGCAACGCGATCGCGGCCGGGTTGTTTTTGGACGCACTCAACCAGCTACCGGCCGCGCCGCGCGGCCGGCCGGATCAACCGCCACGGGCGGCTGCGTGCAGGGCGATCCATTCGCGCTCGTTCAGCGACTCCGGGCGACGTTTGGGATCCAGGTCCTGCGTGTCCAGCACCGCGTCTGCGTCGTCCACGACATACGCCAACGCCGCCCGCACGGTCTTGCGCCGGTGATCGAACATCGCCCGCACGAATGCTACAAAATCCGGTAGCGACCCGCGGTCCACCGGCGGCGACGCCCGAACGTCCATCCGAAGCATGACCGACGCCACCGCGGGCCGAGGCCAGAACGCCTCCGCCGGCATGCGCGCTACGGTCTTCACGTCGGCCAGCAGCTTGGCGACGATACCGAGCGGTCCATACGTCTTTCGCCCTGGCAACGACGTGATCCGCTCACCCACCTCGGCCTGCACTGTGAAGCACAGCCGCCCTATCTCGGCAAACCCCACGAGCAGGTTCATGATCACCGGTGTGGCCACCTGGTACGGCAGGTTGGCCACGAGCTTGACACACCCCGCCGGCCCCACCGCGCCGCGCCGGATCAACGTCGCGACGTCACCGTGGATGCGGTGTTTGCGCTCCAGGACGTCGCCGTGAACGACCGTCACATTCGCACTGCCCGCGAACCGATCGGCGAGCATCGCGGCAAGACCTCGATCGATCTCCACGCAGATAACCCCGCCCGCACGCCGCGCCAGCAGGTCCGTCAACGCGCCCGTCCCCGCGCCGACCTCGAGCACGACATCGTCCGCGCCGATATCGGCCGACGCGACGAGCCGGCGCATGAGATTCCCATCGATGAGGAAGTGCTGCCCCAACCGCTTGTTCGGCCGCAGCCCGCGTGCGGCCAACAACGCCTCGACCTCACGCTTGGTTTGAACGTGCTCGACCGTCACGCCGCCGCGCCCCCGCGCCGCACGCGCGGGTCGATGACCGCGTACGACAGGTCGACGATCAGATTCACCATGATGAACATGAACGCGATGACCAGCGTCCCACCCTGAATCGCGTTGTAGTCCCGCCGTAGCGCCGCGTCCACGACGTATTTTCCGATGCCCGGCCACGCGAATACCGTTTCGGTGAGCACCGCGCCGGCCAGGAGGTATCCGAACTGCGTGCCGAGAATCGTTACGACCGGGATGAGCGCGTTGCGCAGCGCGTGCCGAACCACGACACCAAGCGGCGACACGCCCTTCGCCCGCGCGGTTCGCACATAATCGCCTGCCAGCGCGTCGATCATGGCCGCTCGCGTCATCCGCGCCACCATCGCCGTCGGGATCGTCGCCAGAACCACGGCCGGAAGACAAAGATGCACGAGCGCGTCCGCCAGCAGCGCGAACTCGCCCGTCCGAATGCCGAGCCCCACTGCCGACACCAGTAGAAACGGCGACATGCCGCGCGTGTCGAACATGACGTCGACCCGCCCGCCGCTCGGCATCCCCGGCAGCAGGATGATGAGCGCCAGACCAAGGAAGAAAACCGGGATCGATATCCCCACCGTGCTGCCCGCCATGCAGGCCATGTCGATGACACTACCGCGCCGAACGCCCGCCGCCGTGCCGATCGCAATACCCGCGACCGATGCGATCAACATCGCCGCCACGCTGAGCTCGATCGTGGCCGGCAGATACACGGCCAGATCGTCCACGACGCGATTCGTGCTCACCGTGTACGCCCGCCCGAGGTCGAGGTGCCAGAACGTGTTCACAACGAACCGACCGTATTGGACCCAGAGCGGCTGGTCCCACCCGTTCGCCGCGTTGATCCGCGCGATTTCGTCCGGCGTGCCGCGCTCGCCCAGCATGAGCGTCGCCGGATCACCCGGCGTCAGACGCACGATGACGAAGATGAGCGTCGCCGCGCCGAACACCGTCGGCACGGCGAGAACCAGCCGGCGTGCGATCGTCGCCGTCATCGACCACCGCCCCACGCGATCACCCGGCGACGACGCCGCTCAACGCCGCGCACGATCCGCCCCACATGACGCAACATCATCCGCCGACCTCGTATACGTCGTACCGCGTCGTTTTGCCTTTGATTACCCGCGTCGGGTCGGGCGCAAGCGGCGGCGCATGCCGCATGCGTTTCACCACGACGCGGCGCCGCGCGACGCGCCGCGCGACCGCGAACAGTTCGCCCGCATCGTCGTCATCGCCGACCACGGCGCGCAATACCCGCATGTCCTTTTTCACCAGGGCCGACTTTCGTTTCGGTGGAAACATCGGGTCCAGGTACACGACATCCGGGCCGGTCGCCGACGCGAGTCGCGGCAACACGTCTCGCGCGTCCCCGACCACAAGCCGCAGCCGCCGGTCAGTAACGTCGCGAAGCGCCTCGACCGCCGACGCCCGATCGATGCCGTCCTGAATCAACGCCCCCAACACCGGCGATCGCTCAATCGCCACGACCTCGAAACCGCCATACGCCAGTCGGAACGCATCGTGGGCAAGCCCCGCCGTCGCGTCCACGAGAACGCGCGCACCCGTATGCCACCCAACGGCCCGAAACAAGAGACCGAGCCGGTTCACGCGCCGGCTGTACCCGAGCGGACCGCCGACGAAGTCTACGTACACCGGCCCGGGGGCGTCCGGTCGGTTGAGCCGAAGCTCCAGCCGCCGCGCCGTCACCACGAGCCGCACGCCGCCATCCGCGTCGTCCGCCCCGGCCAGCCGCAACCCGAGCCGCCGCGCCAGCGCCGCCGCCCGAGCCAAGGTCGTCGCTCCACCGTCGGCCGGCCAAACCACAACGTGTTCATCGAAGCCGGCATCGAACCCACCAGACGCCGCCGGCTCCTGCGAGCATGCACCCATCAACCTTCACCGATCGGTAGGGCAGGTCAACGACCTGCCTGCACCATCCACGTCGGGCAACCATCGCCGGACCGAGACACCGACCGTGCAGGCAGGGGAACCGCCTGCCCTACCGGGAGCGCATCGGTGCTACCCCCCCAGCGCTTGTGCTTGGGGCTGCGATCAGGCCCACCGGAAGCGTCACGCACCCCCCAGCGCCGGCAACACATACCGACGGAAGAACCCCGTGGCCAGTCTACCTGTATGCCCACCGTAGTTCCCGAACCGGCGCATCTCGGGCACCCACGGGAGCTGAACGAGCTTCGACCCTTCGGCACCCACCGCGCCGGCATCGAACCCGACATGACCGGCCGAGGCCCCGTGCACACGGTCCGACGTGCCGAACAACCGCGTCCCGAGTCCCAGCACGACCGAGTCCTTCGCGCTGTAGTAGTTGAACACGCCGAGGCGACTCCGACGCAGCACCGGCCCAAGATCCACGCGCGGCGACAGCGCCGCGGAAATGAAGACGACACGTTCGATCGCGAAATCCTCCGGGAGCCGATCACACACGGCGCGCACGAGCTCCGCGCCGCCGGAGTATGCTACCAGATACAACCGCGCGGACGGGTGGCCTCCGCGCCACGTCCGCAACTGCCTGGCCAGCATCCCCGCACGACGACCGTTTCGCTCAACGTCCATGAGATTGGCCAGCGGTGTGCCCGGTTCGATCGCGGTCCAATCCCACACCTGCGCGGTCGTATCAGTCACCTCGTCATCGATGAGTCGCGCGAGCCTCGGCACGCGCCACGCACCGGTAATGCCCGGAAGCATCACGACGTGCGCGCCGGCGCCGCCTTGCACCGCCCGCGGCGCCGCGCAGCCGCAGAGCGTCGCCATGCCGATGTAATAGGGAACCGTCACCCATGTCCATGTTCGACGTGCGGCGCCGCGCCGCCGATCCCCCGGTGCGTTCCATGACGGGACCGCGTGCCGCTCGGCAACCGACCGCATGACTACTGCGTCCACGCCACCAACGCCTCGAGTAACGCCGCCAACGCCCCATTACCCCACAAGAACAGGGAGACAACGGCCGTGAAAAGAAACGCGATCGATTGAGACGCCATGGCCACGCCCCACGCATGCGGTACGTGCAGGTAGCTCCGATACGCCTCGCGAATCGACCACGTGACATAACCGCACAACCCCAACAGAACCAAACGGTTCGAATGGGACCACACGCACCAAAAACACTGTCTCGCTCATCATCATCGCGAACAGTACCGCCGGCAAAATCGGCATGATCATCCCGCCCGAGTACGCACACACACGCACGATGTGCACCGTCCGCACGCGACAGCGTCGCATGGATTGACGGAACACGAGCAACGCACCAAAACCGCCCACCAGCCAGATGAACGCCTCCGCGCCGGCGCGAAACCCATGCATGTATCGGAAGCCATCGGCAATGGACGAAAACAGGTCGCCGATCGTCGGCGTTCGACCACCGCCGCCACGCACCACATCCACCCACCAATCCACCCAAAGACCGGTGCCGCCCAGAATCGGCCCCGCTAGCCCGACCGCAACACACGACGCCAGCATGAGCCCCGCCAGTGCGCCCACCGCCGGTGGATCGTGCAAGTCGACCCGGCGCCAGAACCGGCGCGGATTCAGCGCCATGTACCACGTGCGGACCAAAGACCGCACCGGCGCCCGCCGCCAGCGATATTCGAAAAACGGCTTCTGCCGGCGGCGATAGTCGTCCAGGACCTGCCGCCAATCGAACCACTGGCCGCACTCGGGACACCGCGGCTGCTCAAGCCCGAACACGTGATAGCCGCACGTCGGGCACGTCAGCGACTCGAGCGGCAACGCGTCCGACCAGTCGAATGCCAGGCCGCATGCCGGGCACACCGGCGCCTGCAGGCCACGCAGATCGTGCCCGCACCGTGCACAGCCCACGTCGAACGGCACGGCATCCCAATCCGGACCCGACGACAGCCGATCCGAAGACGGCCGATCGGAACGCGGCCGATCCGCCGACCCCGCGTCCGTTGTGGATGCGCACATGGCCACCGTGCCCTTCACCCCAACGACCACCGACGAACACCATCCCGAACCCAGCCGCGCACTATATCACCGCGTAGCATCCCGCAACACCGCGGGGCATGGATGCGCACGACGCGCGATGCCCCGCATGTACCCGCCTCGCGACTCCGTTCCCCGTTCGCGGCTGGCGAACGATCGGACACAAACGCTGATTCAGTGGGGCCGGCTTCAGGGTCGGCGTGCGTGGACAGCTTCGCTCGCTTGTACTCAAGACAATGTGCTTGTAGAGCCGACGAAAAGTCCTGGAGACCGGTGAGCGGGAAGACGGGGGACCGCATATCATGACACGAATCGCCACATTCACGCTGCTCATTCCGTGGCTTACGTCGCACGCGGGCCCCGACGTGGTTGTCTGCGCTACATCATCGTACGCGGGCGCTGACACGGTTGTTCTGCAGCCGATCGACGTGATCGCCGTCAGGTGGTGGGATCTACCCGGATGCGATGGACTCTGCAGTCTGAACCTGATGAAAATCGATTTCGGCAATGCGCCCTCTCCCGGATTCGAGGACCGCACGATGATCATGTACGATGTCAGCGCGTATGACGATGCCAAGGACATCAAAGAGGCGATCTTCGACTTCCTACTGTTCAACTTCGACCCCGGTCCGCCGGTGGGCGTCATCGACATCTACGCGGAGGGCAAGACGATCGACGAACTCCCGCTCGAGTCGTTCTTCGACGGCAAGTGGCGGATGAGCTTCGAGAACGACATGGGCGGCTTCTTTCAGCTCGACGTGACCGACCTGGTCAGGGAGGGCGTCGCGTACGACGAGCCGCATCTCTTCCTGCGGTTCTCGACCGTCACGAGCGACATATTCGCCATGGGCACGATCGGCATCAGCGACCCGACGCTCATCATCACGACGGCCGACGTCGTCGCCGCCGACCTCGACGCCGACGGTGACGTCGACCTCAACGACACCGCCCTTTTCCAGAACTGCTTCACCGGCCAGGGCGCCGCCGTCCCCCCCGCGTGCGAGCCCGCCGACCTCAACACCGACGGCGCCGTAGACCTCACCGACCACGCCCTCTTCCTCACCGCCACCACCGGGCCGGCATAACGAAACCAGGGATCCCCTGCGGACGGCCCGCGTAACGTCCGCAACTGGTGAATCCATCCCCTACATTTCCCTACGGGAAGGATGCGATACGCGCGGGCGTGCCCGATCCTTGCGAAGCAAGGTTGGGGAACGGATGCCCAGAACACGTGCGGCGCCGGATGAGCCCGCCGCGCCGGCCGTCAGAACGTCCGTTCGACGAAGCCGGTGTCGATGTGGCCCGCGGTGAAATCCGGGTGCGAGAAAACCCGTTCGAGAAACGGTGCGGTCGTCTTGAGCGGTTCAATGACGAACTCGGCGAGGCAGCGCTGCATGCAGCGGATTGCGTCGAGCCGCGTCGGCTGCCGTACGATGACCTTCGCCAGAAGCGAGTCGTACGACGGCGACACACGGTAGCCGTCGTGTGCGTGCGTATCGACCCGCACGCCCGGACCGCCCGGTGGGCGGAAGATGGCGAGCGTTCCCGCGCAGGGCCGGAACTTCTCGGCCGGGTCTTCCGCGTTGATGCGGCACTCGATGACATGGTCTCGTGGCTTGACCGACCGCTGGTTGAAGCTCAGCGGTTCGCCGGCGGCCACGCGTATCTGCTCCTTGATGAGGTCGATGCCCGTCGTCATCTCCGTCACCGGGTGTTCGACCTGGATGCGCGTGTTGACCTCGATGAAATAGAACTTGCCCTTGGTATCCACGAGGAACTCGACCGTACCGGTGCTGTTGTAGTCCGCATGTTTGCATATGCGCACCGCGGCCGAGCAAAGGTCGCGCCGCGTTCGCGCGTCGATCGCCGGTGACGGCGACTCCTCGACGAGCTTTTGATACCGCCGCTGGAGCGTGCAATCGCGTTCGGCAAGATGAACGATGTGTCCGTGGTGGTCGGCGATGACCTGAACCTCGACGTGCCGCGGCCGCTCGATGAACTTCTCGATGTAGAGGGCGGGGTTGTTGAACGCCCCCTTCGCCTCTTCCGCGGCCTGCCGGAACGCCGCCTGCAGGTCCGTCTTGTCATACGCGATGCGCATGCCCCGCCCGCCACCGCCCGCGGACGCCTTCAACATCACGGGGAACCCGACTTGGTCGGCGAGTTCCACGGCGCTGTCCGCGTTGTCCACGATCCCGTCGCTGCCGGGCACGGTCGGCACCTTCGCCTTCTTGGCCAGCTCTCGTGCGGAGGCCTTGTCCCCCAGCCGCCGCATCGACGCGGCCGACGGGCCGATGAACTCGATGGTCCCGTCGCGACATTGCTCGGCGAACCGCGCGTTTTCGGCGAGAAAGCCATAGCCGGGATGGATCGCATCGGCCCCGGTGACCTCCGCCGCGGCGATGATCCGGTCACTCTTGAGGTAGCTGTCCTTCGGCGCGGGACCACCGATGCAGATCGCCTCGTCCGCGAGGTCAAGATACGACGCGCCGCGGTCGTCCTGAGAGAAGACACACACGACCTCGACATTCATCTCGCGGCATGCGCGGATGATCCGGAGGGCGATCTCTCCACGGTTGGCGATGAGGATTCGTCGAAACATCGCTACTCGTACGTTACACCTGGGATCGCGGGCTGGTGGCGATGAGCCGGGACCGGTTGGAGGTGGGCTTCATCTAAGGAAACACGGCGCCGATCAACACGGACCCGCTGCGCCGACCCAACGACAATCCGTGGCTCCCGGTGGCACGGGCCGCGTGGCCCGCCATTGCGCCGCCGCGATGATGCAGGGCCGGCGGAATCCGGCACCTGTACGCGTCGCGCATGGATCCATCAGTCCGGACGGACGAGAAACATCGGTTGGTCGTATTCCACCGCCTGGGCGTTGTCGACCAGTATCTTGACGATCGTCCCGGCGACCTCCGCCTTGATCTCGTTGAACACCTTCATCGCCTCAACGATGCACACGACCGTATCCGGGTCCACGTGGCCACCGACGCGAGCGAACGGCGGAGACTCCGGATCCGGCGCCGTATAAAACGTGCCCACCATCGGCGAGCAAATCTCGTGCATGCGGGAGCGCTCATCGGCCTGCGCCTTTTCCTCCGCCGTCGGTGCGGCCGCCCCACCACCCTCCGGCGCCGCCACGACCGTTACCGACGGGGCCGCATCACCCGCGGCGGGACCCGTCGGTCGCCGCAACTGCACCTCCATCGTGCCGTCGCGGACGCACAGCTCGACCAGGTCGTTCGCGACCATCATCTCGACGAGTTGACGAATCTTGTCGATGTCCAACAAGTCGATGCTGCCCGACGTGCGGGTCGAAGACGCTCGCCGCGACGATGCGACGGCGGCGCTAGATGACGACATCTTCGAGCCCCTTGCCAAGACGGCTGAGCACGCGACAGCCCCGACGCGTCACCAGCACATCATCTTCAATGCGAACGCCACCTTGCCCCGGGAGATAGATCCCAGGTTCCACCGTAACCACCATGCCCGCCTCAAGTCGCTCCCGCGAGCGCCGGCTCAGCGACGGCGGCTCATGCACGCTAAGCCCCAGGCCATGCCCGAGACCGTGCCCGAAGTAGTTGCCGAACCCGGCATCCGCAATCCGCTGCCGCGCAACCGCGTCCACGTCGCACATCCGGGCACCGGGCTTGATCGCGTCGATCGCCCGCACCTGCGCATCGAGCACGACCCGGTAGACATCCCGGATCTTCGGCGGCATGCTACTGACGAACACGACGCGGGTCAAATCGCTGCAATACCACCCGACCCGCGCGCCCCAATCGAACAGGATCGCGCTGCCGCGCTTGACCTTCCGACGACCCGGCACCGCATGCGGCAACGCGGCGTGCGCGCCCTCGGCACAGATGGTTCCAAATGCCGCCGCGGACGCCCCGCGACGCCGCATCTCATACTCGAGCAGCCCCGCGAGCGCTTCCTCCGTCTGACCGACCCGAATCTGCGACCGCACCGCGAGAAACGCCGCCTCCGCGACGCGGATCGCCTTCGTCTGCAGCACCAGCTCCGTCGGGTCCTTGATCCGCCGCATGTTCGACACGATCGGCGGCGCGGTCACGATGCGGATCGGGCGACTGCTCTTTTTCAGCGCCGTGTGGTCCGCGAGCGTCATGTGGTCCGCCTGTACGGCGATCGAACCCAGCTTGAGTCGCCGACACACATACCCGATCTCGTCGGTCAACGACGCTTGCCGAAGCCACTTCCTCGCCCACGGACACTCGTTGTTGATCGACTCGTCGAACCGCGCGTCACTGATAATGTGCACGCTGCGCGACGTCACCAGTACCGCCGAGTCCTCACCGGTAAAACCGGTCAGGTAGAACGCGTCGCGAAGTCGCGTCACGAGATACGCACCGACACCGTGACGGCGCATGTCCCTGCGGCACCGCGCGAGCCGCGCCGCAATCACGGCCGACGGCCGCTTCGTACTCGCGTTGCCCATACCGCCTCCCTTCGTTTCTTCCCTGCGCCGCCTCTCGCATGCGGGAATCCCTATATCGAAGAACTTCCCGTATCCACGATGTAATTCCAGTCCACCGAGGTTCCGGGACTGGCGAAGTTCACCTAGCCCACGTTCACGCTCGTACGGGTGAGCTTGGCGCTCGGCCGCTTCCTTACGGGCGCGGTTCGGTTCGTCCCACGCCATCGAACGAGCCGCGACAAAGCTTGCGAATAGACGACCTTCACGCTCCGACCACGCGCCGCCATCTTCGTAGCGACCAGGACATGTGTCAAAGCGGAACGCCGGTTGTACCGACCCCCGTGCCCCGGGCTCGGCGCGCCGGGCCCGGCGCGCCACGCGCACCC
>JBHHVO010000096.1:0-10481 GCA_046754365.1 Phycisphaerae bacterium
CCGACTTTCCGACGACGGTGTTGTGCGACGCGGACGAGATCATGCAGGTCGTGCGGAACCTCCTGACCAACGCCGTCAAGTTCTCGCCGGATCGCGGTGTCATCGACGTGGACATGCGGCCAGGTGACGCGGGCATCGTCACCCGCGTGTCGGATCAGGGGATCGGTCTGCCCGACGACGAGTTCGACGCCGTATTCGGCAGGTTCGTGCAGTCGAGTCGGACGAAGTCGGGCGCGGGCGGGACCGGGCTCGGGCTCGCGATCTGCCGTCAGATCATTTCCGCGCACGGCGGTCGCATTTGGGCGGAGAACAACGAGACGGGCGGGGCCACGTTCTCGTTTGAGCTCCCCCTGCGCGCCGGCGACGTGCACGGGTCGACGCGGGACCAGGCGCCCGCCGCGCACCGCCCGAGCGAGGCGCCCGCGGCGGTGTGATCGCATCGGCGCGACCGTGCGCCGGCGCGGACCATTCGGTGTGGCTCGGGACGGCGTAGCGGCGCGGTGACAGGGTCCGGCACGTGCGGGTCGGACCCGGGTCTCGCCGGTGACAACGTGGGCCACGTGCGTGCCCCACGTCTTACAACGGTCTCTTGGGGAGGGCCCCCGGCGCCGCCCGGTTCGGTGCGGCGGCCGGTGGATCGAACGCTACGAGGTGCGGTTTGACGACGGAATCCCGGATCCTGCTGGTCGACGATGACGCAACCAATGTGGAGATTCTCCAGGAGATTCTCGGTGACACGTACACCACGGCCGTCGCCAACACCGGTCCGTCGTGTTTGGAGAAGATCGACGCGTTTCGCCCGGATCTCGTGTTGCTCGACATCATGATGCCGGGCATGGATGGGTATGAGACGTGCAAGCGGATCAAGTCCGGGCACCACGGCGCGCTCACACAGGTCATGCTCGTGTCCGCGAAGGGGACGACGCAAGAGCGGTTGGAGGGGTATGCGGCGGGCGCAGACGACTACGTCGTGAAACCGTTCGACCACGACGAGCTCCTCGCGAAGGTGCGCGTGCAGTTCCGGCTTCGGGATGCGTTGACCCGACTCGCCGGTGCGCGGGCCAGGGATGAGTTCCTCGCGAACATGAGCCACGAGCTGCGCACGCCGTTGACGGCAATACTGGGCTATATCGACGTGATCGCCGACGCGTGTCAGCCGGTATGTACTGTGGCACGCAAGGCGTGCGCTGAGCACCTTGCGGCCATGCGACGCAACGGCCAACACCTGCTCGGTCTTATAGGTGACATCCTGGACCTGACGAAGCTCGAGGCCGGGGCCTACGTCGTGGAGCGGTCCGCGGTGTCGCCCGTGGCGATTGTCGCGGACGTCGTGGCGCTCATGCGGGGCGAGGCGGATGCGAAGGGCGTGACGCTCGCGGATGAGTATGCGTGGCCGGTGCCGGAAACCATCCAGTCCGATGCGCTGCGTCTCCGACAGATTCTGCTCAACCTGGTGAGCAACGCGCTCAGGTTCACGGAAAACGGCGGCGTGCGCGTTGTCGTGGGTCTCGCCGCCGCGTCGCCGGGTGGTGATCCGGCGTTGCAGGTGGACGTGGTGGACACGGGGATCGGCATGACGGAGGGTGAGACGCACGGGCTGTTCAAGCCGTTCGCGCAAGCGGACGCATCTACGACGAGGCGGTACGGCGGCACGGGGCTTGGCCTGGCGATCAGCCGGCGGATGGCGCGCCTGCTCGGGGGCGACGTCGTGATCGTCGAGACGGCGCCCGGTGTCGGGAGTCGGTTTCGCGCGACGGTCGCGACGGGGTCGCTCGACGGCGTGCGGATGCTCGCCGGTCCGCGCGACGTGTCATCGGAGACCTCGGAAGCACCTGCGGCCCCGTCGGCCGACGACGCCGGTCGGGTCGACGGTCGGATTCTGCTCGTCGAGGACGGTCCCGACAATCAGCGTCTCTTGGCGTTGCTGCTGCGCCGGGCCGGGGCGGTGGTCTCGGTCGCGGACAACGGTCGACTCGGTGTGGACGCCGCGCTCGAGGCCGCACGCGGTGGCCATCCGTTCGATCTCATCCTCATGGACATGCAGATGCCGGTCATGGACGGCTACGCGGCGACCGCGCTGCTGCGGCGCGAGGGCTATGACGGGCCGATCATTGCGTTGACCGCGCACGCCCTCGCGGGTGATCGCGAGAAGTGCATGCGGGCGGGATGCAACGGCTACGCGACCAAGCCGATCGGCCGGACAGCGCTGATTTCGTTGGTTCGGTCGCACCTGTCGCGTGCGGCGGCGCCGTCGGCGTGAGCGGCGGCCGCCTCGGCATGAACGGCGGCGGCGCTGCAGGGACATGCACAAACGTACGGACGCCAGTGAGGTGACGGTATGCGTAAGCGCGTGTTGATCGTCGACGACGATGCGCTCAACGTGGAGATACTCGAGGAGATTCTCGGCGACATGTATGAGACGGCGAGCGCCGACAGCGGCGAGGCGTGTCTTGATCGGATGTGCGACTTCGGTCCCGACGTCGTGCTGCTCGACATCATGATGCCGGGCATCGACGGCTACGAGACGTGTCGCCGGATCAAAGCGGCGCCCGAGGGGACGCTCACGCAGGTCATCCTGGTCTCCGCGAAGGCATCGACGCAGGAGCGGCTCGAGGGCTATGACGCCGGTGCGGACGACTACCTGGCCAAGCCGTTCGACCAGGAAGAACTGCTCGCCAAGGTCCGCGTGCAATTCCGGCTTCGCGGTGTCCTCACCGAGCTCGCCGGCGAGCATGCGCGCGTGCAGGTCTACAGTGAACACCTCGAGGACCTCGTACGCGAGCGCACGGCGGAGGTGATCGCCACGCGCGACGTCGCCGTGTTCGCACTCGCCAAGCTCGCCGAATCTCGCGACCCCGAGACCGGTGAACACCTCCACCGCATCCGGTCTTACTGCCGCATACTCGGCGAGCAACTCCACCGACGCGGTCCGTATACGGATGAAATCGACGATCAGTTCATCGAGTATCTCGATCGCGCGAGTCCGCTCCACGACATCGGCAAGGTCGGGATTCCCGATGTCATCCTGCTCAAGCCGGGGCGCCTCACGACGAGCGAGTTCGAGATCATGCAACGCCACGCCGCGATCGGCGCCGACGCCCTCGCCGAGGCCGCGGGGCGCTCCGGATGTGGCGGGTTCCTCGCGATGGCCGCGGAAGTCGCGCGGTCACACCACGAACGCTTCGACGGAACCGGCTACCCCGACGGCCTCAGAGGTCGGCGCATCCCGTTGTCCGCGCGGATTGTCGCGTTGGCGGATGTCTATGACGCATTGACGTCGGTCCGTGTGTACAAAGCGGCGTACGAGCCGGAAGTGGCCAGGCTGATGATCGAGCGGGAGTCAGGCCGGCACTTTGATCCGGCTGTCGTCGACGCGTTTCTCCACCGCCATGATGACTTCCTGCGGGTCCGGGGTCTTGAGGGCGACGGGGCGCGGGCGCTCGTCGCCACGGGCGAGTCCGTCCGGTAACGGGTCGGTGCACGCGCGCCCACCGCGCTCACGGGGCACACCCTACGCCGCCGATCCTCCCACAAACCCGGACGCCCCCACATCCACGTCGAGGTTGCCGCCGGCGCGCGATCGCGATACATAAACGGAATGCAACCGTCCTATACGTTCTTCGACCATACGGCCGACATGGGTTTGTGCATTCGTGCACCCACGTTGCCGGCGTTGCTGCTACCGGCCGCACAGGGGCTCTATGCCGCCGTCGGCACGCTCGTGCCGGGTGACCCCGCCGGGGCGCTCGGATTCACGTTCTCGGGCGCCGGTCCGGCGCTGTTGCTCCGAGACTACCTGAACGAACTGCTCGTCCTATGGGAGCGCGACCGACTGCGCATCACGTCACTGAGCGGACCCGCGTTCCACGACCAACGACTCATCGCCACCGCGCGGACGGCCCACATCGATCCGCAGCGGAGCACGTATGATCGCGAGGTCAAAGCGATTACCTATCATGAATTAGGTATCCGCGAGTTGGCCGACGGCTTCGAGGCCACGTTCATCGTGGACATTTGACATGCCGTAGTAACGACCTTCGGGATCACACCCCAACGTGGGGCGGCGCGCGCGTGGTCGACCGATCCTTGGGGATGTGTGTGTCGACCGGTAGGTCGGTGGCGCGCCGCCGGGGCGTGTTACGCGCGTCGGCCGACGCGCGGGCGGCGGTGCCACGGGTCGCTGCGCCGGGATTCAATCATCCGGATCCAGGATCGACATGAACGCCTGCTGTGGGATCGCCACGTTGCCGACGGTTTTCATGCGTTTCTTCCCCTCTTTTTGCTTCTCGAGGAGTTTTCGTTTCCGCGTGACATCACCGCCGTAGCACTTGGCCGTAACGTCCTTGCGAAACGCGCGTATCGTCTCACGCGCGATGATCTTCCCGCCGATCGCCGCCTGCAGCGGTATTTCGAACATATGTCGATCGATTTCCTTCTTCAATCGCGTGATGAGGCGCCGGCCTCGCCATGGGGCCTTGTCGCGGTGGACGATGACGGACAGCGCATCAACCGGCGTTCCATTCACCAGGACGTCGAGCTTGACCATGTCCTCGCTCTGGTAACCGATGAGTTCGTAATCCATGGTTCCGTATCCACGCGTGCAACTCTTGAGTTTGTCGAAGAAATCATAGATGATCTCGCACAGCGGCAGTTCATAGGTCATGAGCACGCGCGTGGTGGATAGATATTCGGTTGTCTTCTGTTTCCCGCGGCGATCCAGGCTGAGCTGCATCACGGTGCCGACGCAGTCGGCCGGGATGATAAGCTGGGCCGAGACGATCGGTTCACGAATCTCCTCGACCTCGGCCATGTCCGGCAGCTCGCTTGGGGACTCGATGCGGAACACCTCACCGGTCGTCCGCATGACCTCATAGGTCACGGTCGGCGCGGTCTGGACCACGGCCACATCCCCCTCGCGCTCGAGCCGCTCCTGGATGATCTTCATGTGCAGCAAGCCGAGGAAGCCGCAGCGAAACCCGATCCCCAGGGCGTCTGAGCTCACGGTCGTGAACGTAAACGAGCTGTCCGTAAGCCAGAGGGTTTCCATCGCTTCGCGCAACTGCGCGGTCGTCGTGCCGACGCCCGGATAGAAATCGCAGAAAACCATTTGTTGCGGTGATTGATACCCCGGCAGCGGGGCGTCCGTCGGGCGCGCGGCGCCGGTCATCGTGTCGCCGATGTTGATGTCCGCGATGGTCTTGATGCCGGCCACGACGTAGCCCACCTCGCCGGTCCCCAGCGCGTCGATCACCGTCGGCTTCGGCGTGAACTTGCCAACCTCCGTCACCAGGTATTGCCGCCCGGCCGCCATGAGGGCGATCTTGTCCCCCTTCACCAATTGCCCGTCCACGACGCGTGTGTGGACGATGACACCACGATGGACGTCGGGCTTCGCGTCGTAGATCAGCGCCCGCAGTGGACCGTCGACGTCGCCCTGCGGCGGCCGGATCCGGTCCACCACGGCGTCGAGCAGCTCGCCGACGCCCTGCCCCGTCTTGCCCGACGTGAACACCGCATCCGCGGCCTCGAGACCGAGCACCTGCTCGACCTCGAGCGCGATGTCCTCCGGGCGGGCCGCCGGGAGATCAATCTTGTTGATCACGAGGATGATGTCGAGGTCGGCCTCGACCGCCAGATACGCGTTCGCCACCGTCTGCGCCTGCACCCCCTGCGTCGCGTCCACGAGCACGAGCACCCCCTCACACGCCGCCAGCGCACGCGAGACCTCGTAGTGGAAGTCGACGTGCCCGGGCGTGTCGATCAGGTTGAGCATGTAGCGCCGGCCGTTGTATGCGTGGAACACCGTCGCGCGGTTCGCCTTGATCGTGATGCCCATCTCGCGCTCCAGGTCCATGTCGTCGAGGAACTGGTCGCGCATCTCGCGCTTCGTGATCGCCCCGGCGTGTTCGAGGATGCGATCCGCGAGCGTACTCTTCCCGTGGTCGATGTGCGCGACGATGCCGAAGTTGCGGATGAGGCTCAGATCAGCCATGCATGCCTGCCGTGACGCTCGCGTACCGCTAGCCGGCCCCGCGGCCGACCGAGCACCGCAGTATACCGACCGGCACCGCCATGCGATATGAGCGCGACGCATTAACGCCACGCACCAGGCTGCGGGTGGGGGCGTGACGCACACCTTTGGCAGACCGCTGAACAACAGAAACGGGTGCGTGTGGCGCCGGCCCTCGCGACGCCTGACGGTGGCCTGCGCGGCACAGTCGGTCGCTCGCCCGGCGCCGGCGGGGATAGCCGGATACCCGTGGGTGTGATGCGCCCCGGGTACACGCACTTCGTGAAGCTCGGGGGCGGCCCCGCGTGCGGCCAGCGCACCAGGCCGTGCCTTGTGGGATTGTCATGGGTGTAGCCCTTGTGGCACACGTAGTCGTCATCGCCTCGGATGACGTGGTCCGACAACCGGCGTGGCCAGTTTTCGGATGTGCTTGCTGTACCGTTCTTGACGAAAAGACTAGACTGTCGGCCCGCAGTCTGTCATTTGAAGACGAGCCCGCGTCGAGGAGTCCTGGAGATGAGAACAACACGTTCTGGGTTCACGCTGCTCGAGGTCATCGTGGTGATCGGTGTCGTCGCGCTGCTCGTGTCGATCCTGATCCCGAGCCTGTCCCGCGCGCGGGGCCAGGCCAAGCGGCTCGCCTGCCAGGCGAACCTCCGCCAACTCGGCACCGCGATGACCGTGTACGCCGACAGCTCGATGTCGTGGTATCCGTCCTGGTCCGCGTGGCACGTCTGGGGCTACTACGAAACACCGCTTGACGGCACGGACGGTGATGACGCGGGACCGGCCTGGACGGAACGCCTCAAGAACGCCGGGCTCGAAAGTGTCGACATCTTCAAGTGCCCGAGTCGCTACTTCCCCGACGACGTCCCCGTCACATACTTCGAAGCGGCCTACGCCGCCTGGCACCGCTTCGAACGAACCGCGACCAGACAGCATGACATCCGGTACCCCGGCGAGTTCGTCTTGTCAGGAGACTGCACGAATCCCTTCTTCTACGCCCCGCCGTTCGGCACCAACGTCAAGCGGGACATCGACGACGCCGACATGGACAACGCCACCTCGCCCACCTTGGACTGGAGCCGTCCGGCCCACCTCAAAACCGACAACAACGTCCTTTTCGGAGACGGCCACGCCGCCGCGTATCACGAGTTCCGCCCCAAGGAGATGACCCACGATACCGCCACGCGCCACGTCAACTGGGGAGAGCTCGACGACGATGGCTAGGGTTGCGGCCGGTATCGAGTCTCCGGGTTCCGCTCCCCGCGTCGCCCACCGCTTCGAATCTTTTTCGTACGCCGCACTCAGCGCGGCGCGCCGATCAACGCGCGGATGTCGGTGACGATCTCCTTCGCCGCGGCGCGGAGCTGCCCCTTCGTGGCCACAAGCGCGTCGCGCGCCGGCGTGCCCCCGAAGAGCTGCACGTGAAACCGCAGCGCATTCGACGTGCCCGACGGTCGGATCGTCACATGCGATCGCCGCTCGTCGTCGAGGAAAAACCGGTATCCCTCGTCCGGGAATCCACGCCAGTTCACGCGGTCGTATTTCCCCGTGCGATACACGACCGCGCTCGTAACCGCCCGCCCGCCCAGCACCGGCGGGTCCGCGCGATGCCGTTGAAACACCCGCTCGGCCGCATCGAGCACGCCACGCTTCTTCGTATAGCCCGACAGCCCCTCGTACTCACCGTCCATCGGATCCGGTTCGTAATGTGTCACGTAGAGGCCGATCTCGGGGTCGAGGAAGAGCTTGTCGTCCATCATATCCAGGAGATTCGTCCCGTGCTCCTTCGCATATTGGGCGAGCTCGGCGACGAGAACCGCCGCAAACGTCCCGTCCTTGTCGCGCACATGCCCACCGGCCCCGAGCGATCGCCCGTCGGGCGGCACGCCCCCCAACACGGAGAACCCATTGCTCTGCTCGAGCGCGGCGACGTTCACACTCCGTCGTCGATCGTCCATCGCGTCCCACGAGTGAATCGTCCGATTGCACACGTCGTCCGCAGCATCCCGCCGACCCTCGGCATAAACCGGCAGCCGACCGGCCTCCGTGATGCCGTCGGTGTCAACACCGCGGTGCAGGTCCCAGATCGCGCGCGTGCCCGCCGCGAGCTGCGCGAACCCGACCCACGTCTTCAACACACCCAGTCCGTACTTGCGCGCGACGCGCGGCAACAGGTCGGTCGTCGTATGTGACAGCACGATGAATTTGCGGTCCGCGTCCTGCACCCGACCCGTCGTCGCCGCGTCGTGCTCGAGCCGGTACCAGAGAATGAGCGACCACACGTCGTCCGCCGACAACAACGCGTAGTCGCACGCCGCACCGGTACCCGGGTGCGGATACGCCGCGCGCTGATGCGCCGGGACCTTTACGATAACCCCGCACCGGTCGGCGTCCGGGTCCGTGCCGATGATCATGTCCAGCTCATCCCACGCGTCCGGGTACTCCCGCTGGAACTCCCTCACCGCCACATCCGCCGCCCGCCAGTCCCCCGGATCGGGCTGTTGCTCACGACCCGGCTCACTGCAAAACGCCGGGAACATACCGTCCAACGGGTCGAGCTTCATGATCCGACGCACATGCTTGAATCCGACCTGGCGCAACAGACGCGGCACCGCCTTGCGCCCCGAGCCGTTGTACGCCGAGTACCCGAGCGACAGCGGACGACGTGCGTTCGCGATCATGTCACGACGCAGAAGAAACTTCTGCACATGGTCGCGGTGCATCGTGTGCACGTCGATGATGCGGTCCGTCCGCCCGGCGTACAGGTCCCCCGCATCGGGCAACGGATCGGCCAGTGGCAGCCCCGCGTGATCGCCCGTCTCGATCGTCCGCCCCGCGCCGCTCGGCTCGCCGCCGAGAAACCACAGCTTGTCCTCCGGCGCGTCCGAGAGCGGCAGCGTCTTGATATCCCCGAACCGCATCTTCGTGATGTAGTTCTCGTACAGCGCCTTCCGCTCCGCCGGATCGAACTGAGACCCGTTGTGACACGACAGCTTGTACCCGTTGTAACGAAAGTCGTTGTGGCTCGCCGAGATGAACACGCCTACGTCCGCACCGAGCGTCGGCACGGCGTACGTCACACTCGGATACAGGCACGCCTCGTCGAACAAGTACACCGTGTACCCGTACGCGAGAAACAAACCCGCGATCATCCGCGCGAAGTCACCACCGCGGATCCGGCTGTCGAACCCGATCACGATCCGACCAAGCCGCGGCGTCCGCGCCAGCCCGAACTGCGCAACACCCGCCGAGGTCAACAGCAGCACCACGTCGTTGATCGTGTTCGGGCCCTTCAGAATCCCCGCGTGGATGCCCTCCCGCTTCAGCCGCACGATCGTATCGCGATCCGGGCCCATCTTCTCCCGGATGCCCCCCGTCCCGAAGCTCACGTCACGCGCGTACGCGTTCGTCAGCGCCCGCCACGCTTGCCGCCGGATCACGTCCCGCAGCGCGTCACGAAGATTCGGCGAAATCCGGTCGAGTTCGTCCGCCAGCAGCCATGTCCTCAGGTTCGGTATGGTCCGGGCGACCGCGTCGTCGTAGTACGTACCCGTGATGTGCCCCTCATCACGCTCCTGCGCGAGGTACGCCTTGATGCCCGCCTCCGCCCGTTCCAGCAACGCCTCATCCGTGCCCGCCACCGACGTCACGCCGCGCGCTCTACGTCCCTGCATCACCCTGCCCTCATCCCTGCCCGATGCTGCCTTGTTGCCTGCATCGTTTCGACTGGTTCGCCCCATCGATCCGGCTGCTTCGCCCCATCGGTTCGGCTGGTTCGCCCCGATCACGTCGCCCGCGCGGGGCCGTCTCCGCCTACCGACCCCCGCCGCCCCGCAGATCCCCGACCCGGCCCATGTCCCGATCACCGGAATTCCCGCACCGCACCGCCGGGGATACAAGCGCGCCCGCGCCACTGCGGATACACGCGCCGCCGCCCCGGATACACGCGCGCCCGCACCGCACCGGATACACGCACGGCCGGACCGCACCGGATTCACGACCGAGACGCTACCGTCGGCACCAACCACCGTCAACATCACAACGCCCGCCCCGCCGACCCCACGACCGTGGCCGCTTCACCACGCGTACCCCCTTTCGGCCGCGCTGCGCACCGGCACCGGCTTGTCTGTGCCCACCCTGCCGCTATAGTACGCCCTGCCACTCGTGGCGGCGTAGCTCAGATGGTCAGAGCGTGGGCTTCATAATCCCAAGGTCCCCGGTTCGATCCCGGGCGCCGCTAGTCCAGGGGTGATGGGCGCCCCATCCTTCGCGCAGCGAAGCGTCGGGGACGGACGCGCAGCGAAGCCCGGGCGACACACACATCGATGGCTTCCCGCGACCCGATCCGTTTCGCGCCCTGCCCGTCCCGAACAATCCCGTACCCGCCCGTCCGACCCAAGCGTCGCAGCGAACCCGTGCCGTTGAGCGCTCCGCCGATCGTCACCGCGCCGTCGGCCGCGATGCC
>JBHHVO010000097.1:0-10394 GCA_046754365.1 Phycisphaerae bacterium
AGCCGGGCGACGATGGAGACGGTGCGCCGTACGGTCGGCGGACGGCTCGAGCTCGTGTACCCCGGGATCGCGATGCCCGCCGTGCCGGCTGCGCGTTGCGGGCTGCGCGCTATGGTCGGCGCGGCGGAAGATGCCCGGGTCGTCGGGCTCGTCGGCACGCTCACGCCGATCAAGGGCCATCGCGTCTTCATCGACGCGGCCGCGCTTGTATGCGCGGCGCACGACAACGTGCATTTCGTGTGCATCGGCGGTCCGGGCGCGGCCGCGGTGGATGCGTATATCGATGGGCTGCACGCGCTTCGCGCGCGGCATGGGCTTGACGCGCGCGTTCACTTTATGGGGCATCGCGCGGACGCGGCCGCGTTGGTGGCGGACTTCGACGTCGCGACCGTGTGCACGCTGCCGCCGGGCGAGGGCTTCGGCATGGTCATCGTCGAGGCGATGGCCCGGGCCGTGCCGGTCGTCGCGACGCGGGCCGGGGCGACCCCGGAGATCATCACCCATGGCGAGACGGGGCTCCTGATCCCGCCGGGGGACGCGCGGGCGCTCGCACGCGCGGTCGGCGGCTTGCTCGTCGATGCGGCGAGGCGACGCGCGATCGGCCAGGCCGGTCTCGCGGCGTGCCGTGCACGGTTTGATCTCGTCGAGACGATCCGACGCGTGGAGTCCGTCTACGACCGGGTCATCGCCGACTGAGCGTGTGTGGCGGCGCCGCATGGGCACGCCCGCCGGCTGCGCATGGCCCACGTCGTCGCGGGACGCCGGTGCCACCTTGACCTGACACGTGGTGTGGCCAATGATGACGTTGACGGCCGGCGTAAGGGCGCCGTGCGCCTGGTTGGTGCCCCACACGGGCACGCGCAGCACAGGAGGACACCGTGGTGAACCAAGCGAGATGCCATGTCGGGCGGCGTGGCCGGGTCGTGCGGATCGTGGCCGCGGCGATTGCCGCCGGGACACTGTTTACGACGTGCAACGCGCTCGTGCGGGTTCCGGGTGTGCGTTTGGATGCGTCCGGGGACGGCGTATTCATCGATGTACTCGGGGGCCATATCGACGTGACCGCGCGACAGGTGCTCGTCGATCTGCCCGGGATCGACATCGACGTGCACGGCGGTTTTTAGCGCGGTGGACGCCCACCCCGGTCGCGCCGGAGCCGAGCGCCGCGGCAGGGACGCCGGTCGTCGGGATGCCGATTCCCGCCGAGGGGCGCCTCCCGTGTCGAATGCCGGCGTGGCGGTTCCCGGCGCGCGTGTGCGTGGTTTGGTGCGTCACGGCGTAGCGCGGTCGGCTCCCTTTGCGTGAGCGATGTGCCGCTGGTATGCCGCGTACGGCATGCCGCAGAGCGCCAATTCTGCCTAGACTTCCGTTTCCTGCACGGTTTCTCTACCCCTATTCCCAACCACGCGCGTGACGCGAGCCCGAACTTGTGGTCCGTGACCGTTGCGGTGCCGTACTCGTCGGGGCCCGGGAGGACGCGGCGGTGTGGAATGCACGACGTAATCGGAGCCCCGAGCGCGAGCGACCGGGTTCTCTCGTGCGATGTTCGCATCGGTGCTACCGAGCGCTTCCGCTTGGGGCTCTGATCAGGGCCGCCGGGGGTGTCACGCGTGCTTGAACTCATGGTTGCAAGTGATCATCCTGGCGAACGTTGCTAAAGCGCTTCGTGGCCCCGTTCCGATACTATGCCGCCATACGTGACCGCGTGGTGGCGTGGGCTTGGGGCTGCGTGGTCCCGCGTGACCGATGCGATCGCTTGGGGCCGGGCGCGGTCGTTTGGCGGCGCGCTGTGTTTGCGGGGCCGGTTTGGCATGGCCGAGCAAAAGTGTATCATGCCATGCACATGTCCGGTTTTACCGGGCGGGATGGCTTGCGCGGGAGCCACGTTCTGTTTTGTGTGACGGTCAGTGATGGTGCGTTGGGCGGGCGGTCAGCGACGGGGCGCCCCGGGGGATGGTCCGAGGCACCATACGGCGCGCCGTCACGCACGTTACACAAGGATGATGAATCATGCGTAGCAAGGAACACACGATCGTAACGGTGGGCACCGGTACGCTGGTGGTAGTGGTGATGTTCGGTGTCGCCGGTTCCGGTGCCGCCGCGGAAGACGGCGCGGCGTTGTCGCTCCGGGCGGGCGCGACATGGATGCAGGACGGCGCCGCCGACACGGTGTCCGTGCGGACCGAAGACGGACGTCATCCATCGTGGGTGACCGACCTCGAGTCGAAGATGTGGCCCGGGTTTCTCACCGGACTCGCCGGGTACGAGGACTTCGTCATGCCGGTCGGCTCGCCGCTTTATTTTGAGGATCCGTTCATCACGACCGATATGCGGCTGCTCTACATCTACCACACGATACCGAATCGCTCGGTGCTGCGTGGCGGGCAGGTGCACGTCGCGGCCGCACAGATCAGGGTGGCGCTGACGGAGCGGCTGGCGCTGATCGCGACGAAGGACGGGTACAGTTGGGTCGACAGCCACATCACGCCGGCGGGCGACGGCTGGAACGACATCGCGATCGGTCTCAAGTACGCGCTGCATAGCGACCCGGAGGAGCAGTTTCTCGTTACGACGGGGCTGAGGTGGGAGTGGGCCAACGGTTCCACGGACGCGTTGCAGGGCGGCGAGAGTCAGGAGCTCAATCCGTTCGTCTCCGTCGCAAAGGGTTGGGACAAATGGCATTTTCTTGGGTCCCTGGGCGGTCGGATCGCCACGAACCGCAGCGCCGCCAACTCGAGCGTGGTGTGGGATTTACACCTCGACTATGCGCTGACAGAGACGTTCCGTCCGTTGATCGAGGTGCACGGTATCCACTGGGTTACGAACGCCGACCGCCTCCCGCTGAGCGAGGACTACCTGGACGTCGGGAGCCTCGGCGCGTCGAAGGCCGCGGGGCGTGACTTTTTTTCGGGCGGCATCGGCTTCCGGTGGCAGGCTCGGGAGAATGTGTCGGTCGGCGTGTCGTACGAGTTCCCGTTGGAGAGTCCGTCGGCGCACCTGATGGAGCACCGTTTCACGCTGAATACGGTGATCAGTTTCTAGCGCGGTGACGCCGGGGCGACTTCGGTGGACATGCCTGCGGTGGACATGCGGCGGCGTGCGGGATCGCACGTTTTCCCGCGGATCGGAGATTCACAATGCGAAAGCGCTTCTACAAGACCGCCGCGATGCTGTGCGGCGGTATTCTGCTTGGTATCTTTCCGGGGTGCGTCGAGGTGTACCTGCTCAACATCGCCACGCCGTTCCTGCTGAATCAATAGGGGCCGCGCTGTTCCCGGCCGGCGCGATCGGTCGTAGCCGAGCCGCCGGACGAGAAACCATGGAGCCAACGACCATGAAACGAATGACGCACGCATGTGCATGGCTCGCCGCCGGCGCGACGTTGCTGCAGTTTGGCGGCTGCGTTGCGGACCGGCTCGCCGACGTGTTCTTCGCGGTCGGACCGCTGCTGCTGTAACGCGGGCCCTACATCGGTCCGCCGCCCTGCGGCACGAACAGGCCGCCGGCGCGTCGCGATGCTGCCCCGCGTGGGCGTCGGGCGTGCGACCGGCGCGCGGTGGCGGCGGTGGCTATGGGCCGGTGAATGTCGCCTGGAGTGCGGCGAAGTCGGCGAGGTCGAGGTCGCCGTCATCGTCCGCGTCGAGGCAGCGGCACGCTGGGTCGTAGGTGGCGTGGTCCGGGCCGGTCATGCACGTGGGCCAGGCCGCGTAGTCGGTCACGTCCACCTGGCCGTCGGCGTTCATGTCGGCATAGCGCCCCGGGATAAATGCGACACTCCTCGGCACGAGCAGCCCGCCGTCTGTGATGGTCTGTACGTAGTTCCCATCGCGATCGAATTCCACGATCTGATCGAGGTAGAACGACGTCGAGAACATATGCCCGCGGGCATCGAACGCAACGCCCTGCGGCCCCGTCAGGTCGGGATGTGTGATCTCACCGAGCATCCGGCCGTCCGTGCTGAACTTCACGATGTTGTTGGAGCCGCCCCCGGCGACGTAGAGGACGCCGTCGGTATTGCGTGCGATGCCCATCGGGCTGAGCAGGCCGCCGCCGGTGATGGCGGTGATGAACTCCTCCTGAGGGTTGAACTTGAGAACGTTGGCCGTCAGCGCGCTCGATACGTAGATGTTACCGGCCGCATCAAACGCCGCGCAGTTCGGCCCGTTCATCCCGCCGCCGGTGAAGGATCGCAGCATGGCGCCGTCGAGCGTGAACACGACGACGCGGTCGGTGTTGAAGCTGCACACGTAGAGCTCGTCGTCGGGTCCGACCGCCATGCCGGTCGGGCCGTCGAGCTCCGCGTGGGCGAACGTGGTGAGGTACACGTCGTCCATGTCGAACACGAACACCTCGTCGGTGTGCTGGCTCGCGACGTAGACCCGGTCGTTCGGCGCGAGCACGACACCGCGCGGTCCGTCGAGTCCGTCGGCCGTGAAGCTCCGGACGTACGCGCCCGCCGGCGTGTACACGGCCACGGCGTCCGCGTTGAAGTTGCTCACATAGAAGTCGCCGGTGCACGCCGGGGGGAGGCCGGCGGTCGCGTCTGCGCCCGTCCCGGCCACGGCGCACACGACCGCGACGCCGCACGCGCCGGCGAACCTGCGCCACGGTCCGGACCGCGTACCCGGCGAATATGGCATCGCATGCATCTGGAAACGCCTCGGATGTTCCCGGGCGGCATGATCACGCTGCGCCGGCGACGGGAGCACGACGCCCGCACGACCACCGGCACCTGATACCCGCGCGACGCTCGCGCCACCACGGCGCCGATTACCGGCGCACCGGCCATGCCGCCCGCACAACGCGCAAGCGGCGCCCCTTGTTGTAGTCAACCCGCCGCGATCCGCAACCCGACCACCATCGCATCCCGCCGGGCCGTGCGGCCGTGCGGGATGGACGCCCGGGGGGCGTGTCATCGACCCGTGATGATTCGCATGCGGCCACCGCAGCCATGCCGATTATCCCGCGCTCGGCGTGGTGACAATCCCCGGCACCCCGTCCGCGGCCGCGTGACCGGCGCACGGGGGCTCAGGATCCAGCGGCGTGTCGCAGAGCGCCGCGCGCGTGGCCAGTGATGCGGCCGTTCGGCATGGCGTTCGCGACGCCCCCCCGGCAGCATGCGTTGCGTGGCTGGTCGGGATCGCGGCGTGGTTACGGAACGTGGGCCGGTACGCATTGCGTTCGTATGGATTCTAGCCAGCTTCGCGTTGCGGGCGGATCGGGACCGTGGTGAACCCCCCTGCCGGGTCGTTGTCGACGCGTTGGTTGGGGACGCGGAGGACGCCGGGGACTGCCTGCCAGTGCATGTCAGATTGACAGGGACGGTGGCGGGCCGACGCCGGTTGATGTCCGAAAACGCCCGAAGAACGGGTTTTATTCGCGGGTGCCGCGCTGTGGGTTTCTGGCATGCGGTTTGCTTGGGCGTCTCGCGTGCCCGCCCGACGCCGGGTCGGGAAAAAAGGGTTTCGAGGTCGCAAGCCAATGTTGGGTTTTGAAAGGAGGTGCAACATGTTGGTACGCGGGATCAACGGCTCGCAGCCGATCCATCGGTTGCGCGGTGAGATGGATCGCCTGTTCGAAGAGGTGTTCGATGTCTTGCCGAGGATGGCGCTGGGCATGTCTGCGGCGCGGGTGTTCCCGGCCGTGAACGTCTGGGAGGATTCCGACAACGTGTTCGTAGAGGCGGAACTTCCTGGTCTGACGCTGGATGACATAGAGCTGCTCATTACGGCCGACGAACTGACGATCAAGGGCGAGCGTAAGGACGGGTGCGGCGAGGACGACACGTATCACCGCAGGGAACGGGAGCGGGGCTGCTTCAGCCGTGTTGTGCGGCTGCCGGTGGAGGTGAAGGCCGACGCTGCGACGGCGACGCTCCGCGACGGCGTGCTGTTGGTTACGATGGCGAAGGCGGAAGATGTGAAGCCGCGGAAGATTGAGGTGAAGGCCCTTGCGTAGGCGTCCCGCGCCGGGGTGGTTCTTCAGGGCTGCATAATAGGAGAAACGATCATGACAACCATGGCGATTGAGAAACCCGCGTCGCAGGCGGTAGCGCAGACCGAGCCGACGTGGAACCGGTCGTTGTTCCGGCCGCACGTGGACATCGTGGAGCGTGCGGACGAGTTGGTGGTTCTGGCGGACATGCCGGGCACGTGCTCGGAGGACATCGACATCCGCTTCGAGAGCGGCACCTTGACGCTTCATGCCAAGGTCGGTGAGCGGCATGCGCCGGAGACCGGCTATGCGCTGCATGAATACGACATCGGGGACTTCCATCGCACGTTCGAGGTGAGTGAGACGATCGACGCGGAGGGCATCAGCGCTTCGTACCGGGACGGCGTGCTGGCGCTCCACCTTCCGAAGACGGCGGCGGCCAAGCCGCGGAGGATCGCGGTCAAGGACGGGTAGTCCGTGCGGATGAGCGCGGGTTCCGGCATGCTGATGCTCTGGAGACGAGATGTGTGTGTTGAGGAGGAGGTGTTCCCATGAACCTGATTCCCTGGAGAGACAAAAGAAGCAATAGTGCGATCCGGTCACGTTCGGTCGACTCAAGTATCAGCCGGTTTCGGCGTGACATGGAGCGCATGTTCGAGCGGTTTTTCGAGGACCCGTTCGGCATGGTCCGAGCGCCCCTGGCGTTTCCCGAGGGGTGGGCCCCGTCGCTCGATGTGGTCGAGTCCGACAAGGAGGTCACCGTGAAGGCCGAGCTTCCGGGCGTGGATCCGGAGGATCTTGACATCACGATTTCGGGCAGCGTTCTGACGATCTCGGGCGAGAAGAGCGAATCCACGGAGACAAAGGGTGACAGTTGGTACCAGTCCGAACGTCGATTCGGGACGTTCCGTCGCCGGGTACAATTGCCGAGCTATGTCGACGGGGACAAGGTGTCGGCCGAGCACGCGAACGGTGTGCTGACGATCCACCTGGAGAAACTGAACTCGGCGGCGCCGAAACGCGTACCCGTCAAGGCGGCTGCGCGTTAGCGATCGAGTCGCAGCGTTGGACACGCGGTTTGGCGGCGAGCCGCAGCCGTGACGCCGTCGTCATGCCGGGAGCATCCGGTCCGGGATGTTGATCGTCCCTGTGGCGCTGCCGGTGCGGGCCGCGAGGTGAGCCCGCCGCCGCCACAGGGACGCCACATGCCGCGATCCACATTCCTGCGGCCGTCGTCGCATCGGCGGGCCGCCGGAACTTCTTCCGCAAGCACCAAGTCGCGGGCGGCGTCGTGCCGATGTTGGCGGCCGTCACCGCGCTGATTGGCCCGACGGGGTTCGCATTATCGGTGTCCGCCGGCCGGCGCGCGGTTGGATTCGTTTCGAGTGATCGTGGAGGACCCGTGACGTGCCGCGACGTGCTCGTGTGAGACCGCGGGCCCGGCGCGCTGCTCGTGCGGCGGCAAGGAGCCGATGCCATGACGCCAAGCATCCTGACGGCCTGGACGATTTCGGCGGGGATCACCGCGGTGGGGCTCGGTGTGTGGTTGTGTGTGAAGACGCTGGTCGTCGGCACGGCGATGGTGGTCCTCGGGTTCCTGGTGACCGGGCTCGGCGTCCGCCTCGTCGAGGAATGCACGCAACGGCGTTGCGTGGCCTGTCGGGCACGAACCGCCGGTCAGGTTTTCCACGTGGCGTCCCACCCATGTAGCAGGGATGCGTTACCCCGGCGGCGCAAGGTCGCGTGAACCCGGTGGCGGGTCCTTATGATCGGCATGGGACAGTCGAAGTGTCCGGCCGGATGATCGATGCGGCAACAACATGGTCAACACGACGAAACATGGTCAGCACAACGAGAAGGAGCCATCTCATGAATACACGGCGAACCTGGTTTCTGGGAACAATCGTGGTGGCTGCGGCCTTGGGCCTGGGGTCGGCGTTCCCGAGCCTGGCGTCTCGCGTTGCGTATGCGGTTGACAGCGCCAAGGCGAGTGCGTCACGCGATCGGTTATCCACCACGCGGGACTTGTCGACGGCTTTTGAAGAGGTCGCACGGGTCATCAAGCCGTCGGTGGTGAACATCAGCTCGGTGAAGCGTATCGGCGGCGCAGCGCCGATGCGCCGTGTGCCGGACCCGTTGTTTCGCGGCCCGCTGCACGACTTCTTCGGCGATGACTTCTTCGACCGCTTCTTCCAGCAGCGCGGACCGCAGCGTGGGTTCATCCAGCAGGGACTTGGTACCGGCGTGCTGGTGAGCGACGACGGCTACATCCTGACCAACAACCACGTCGTCGCCGATGCCGACGAGGTGACCGTCCGACTCTCGGACGATCGCTCGTTCGACGCCAAGGTCGTCGGCACGGACCCGAAAACCGACCTGGCCGTCGTAAAGATCGAGGCGACGGATTTACACCCGGCTCAACTCGGTGATTCGGACGACGTGCGGATCGGGCAATGGGTGGTGGCCGTCGGCAACCCGTTTGGTCTGACGAATACGTTGACGGCCGGTATCGTCAGCGCGAAGGGGCGGTCGCACATGGGGATCGTCGATTATGAGGATTTCATCCAGACCGACGCAGCCATCAATCCCGGCAACAGCGGCGGTCCGCTCGTGAATCTCCGGGGCGATGTTGTGGGGATCAACACGGCGATCTTCACGAAGAGCGGCGGCTACATGGGGATAGGATTCTCGATTCCAATCAACCTGGCGAAATCGGTGCTGGACAGCCTGATCGAGGACGGGCACGTCGTGCGCGGGTGGCTCGGCGTGGGCATTCAGAATCTCAACGAAGACCTGGCGAAATCGTTCGGGTTCGAGGGCACAGGCGGCGTGATCGTCGGGGATGTTACGCCGGACGGTCCGGCCGATCAGGCCGGATTCAAGTCCGGCGACATCATCACCCGCTACGATGGAAAGGCCGTGGCCGACATCGACAAGCTTCGCGCGCGCGTCGCGGCCACCAAGCCGGATACAAGGGTCGAAGTCGAGGTCTTCCGGGACGGCGCCACGAGGACGGTCCGTGTCAAGATCGGGGAGCTTGAGCACGGGCCGGCATCGGCCCGGGGACCGGCATCCGTTGACGACCTGGGCATGACGGTCCGTACGATAACGCCGGAGATCGCCGCGCGGCTGGGCTACGATGACGATGTCGAAGGCGTGGTCGTCACGAGCGTCGAGCCGCTTGGCGCGGCGTACCGGGCCGGGATTCGCGTCAGAGACGTCATCGTCAGCGTCCAGGATCGCCCCGTGGAGGATGTGCAAGGCTTCCGCAACGTGCTCCGAGCCTACGATCTGCACGAAGGCGTCCGGTTGGCGGTACGCACCGGCACGATGCGGCGATTCGTGTTCTTGAAGGTCCACGAGTAGGGAGCGCCGGCGCGGATCACGCATGCACGCGGTGGGCGATCACCCGCGGGGTTGCGCGGAAGGCTGCATCGCGCCGGCCGGCGTCTCGCATCACACCCGCCGGCGTCAGCTTATCGCCGAGGAACACAGTACCCGCGCGGCCGTTGCGCGCCGCGCTTACGGCTGGCGCGGGTACCCGGACGTTCCCACGCCCGATTCCGCTGGGATGGGGAGGTAGCACCGCATGCACTCTGTCCGGATTTGACCGTCGTGCCAGCGTATTCTACGTAGCTTGCGTGGGGTGTGGAAGGTGGAGAAGGTGTGCCAGTTGTTCGGTCATACCGATACCGGCGCCGTTCCCACCCCCGCTTCGTGGGTGTCGCGTGGATGGAAACGATCAGCACATTCTGAACTGACTGGGGACTGTACAGAGGTATTCACGCGGCGTCCGTGACGCTGAGCGGGCGCACGGCCAAGGCTGAGGAAGGGCAGTCGGCGTCGTGTGCACGGGCTGCACCGTTGCTGGTCCGTCCGCGCGATGCCAAGCGGCCCGAGCCAAGACCGAACGACGGCGCGCCCGGGTCCGTGTTGTGGCGTGGTGCGGCGTCCGCCGACGTGCACCATGGCGGTTCTATGTGGGGGCACGACAGATGAAGTCACGACAAAGCGCGTTCGCGTTGGTCCTACCGATCGGGACGGCCGTGTTGGCCACGGGTTGCGGTGTAGCGTCCAACACACTCGTGTCCGACCCGTGCGCCAACGTCACGTGCGCGGCGGGTTCCGTATGTGACGGCGACACGGGGACGTGTGTTCTCGATGCGCCGTGCTTGAACATCGTGTGTCCGGACGGGTCGAGTTGTGTGGCCGGACTTTGCGTCGTGGCCGCGCTCGAGTCCGATCCATGCGACGGCGTCACGTGCGCGGCCGGCGAGATCTGCGTTGGTGGTGCTTGCCTGGCGACCGACCCGTGTGCAGGCGTATCGTGCGACGGCGGTGGCATCTGCGTGAACGGCGAGTGCCTGCCGATCGATCCGTGTGCGCTGGTTACGTGCGGCGCGGATGAGGTATGCCTCAACGGCACGTGTATCGCGACGGATGTGTGTGCGGGCGTGTCG
>JBHHVO010000098.1:0-10381 GCA_046754365.1 Phycisphaerae bacterium
GACGGCTTGGCCGCTGGCACGCCATGGACTTCCCTGTCGGGGCGATCGCGCTAGGCCAAGTGCATTGATGCGCGAGGGGGGAGTAGATGACGCACGGGACACACGATGGGACCTACCGGCCGGCGGGCCATGCCCCTGCGCGGCGGCGCGGCGCACCGTTCGCGTTCATCGTGTTGGGCCCGCTCATGTTGGCGGGTTGCGGCGCACTTTTGCCACCATTCCCCGGTGCGCTGCTGGCGGACTCCATGGTCGACGGCGCGTTGACGACCATGAGTTTGGGCGTGGATCAGATCATCGTACTCGACTGGACAGGGGGCCAGGCGGGGTTGTATCCGGATCGGGACGTGGCCGCGATCGACCTCGCGGCGTTTCCGGTCGCGGACGGCACAACACTGGCGGCCGAGTCCGATGTGTTCCAAGACCGTGTGCAGCGGCGTGTGGTGGAGATACTCGGCGACCTTACCGAGTTCCGTCTTTACGTGACCGACGGGGAGGCGGAGGACTTTGCATCGGCGGTGACGGTGGTCCAAGTCGCTCAGGAGCTTCCCCCCGACGCGAGCAAGGAGATCGGTCGGGCGGAGTACGACCCGTGCAATCTCCAAGACGACAACGCGGCCGTCATCTTCGGCGAACAGATCCTGCGCCTGTCCGGCACGTACACGTTCGACGAATGGGTGACCGTGTTCGCGAACGTCTGCGCCCACGAGATCGCCCATACGCTGGGCTACGGGCACCTGCCGCGCACGACATACGGCGCGACGGACCGGTCGGCCTATGTCGAGCTCATGCTCGACGGACACACGATGTCGGAGATGCGCCGCGAGCAGCGGTTTCTGAATCCGATGTCCCACTGTCCCACCGGCGACAACCAGAGCGCCCACCTGGCCGACAACGTACACATGAATTGCGCCATCTCGGAATAACGACCAACTCGGGATCGGGGGCTATTCGGAATAACGGCCACCCCGGCTCAGCGGTTATCTCAGAGGGTGTTTGGAAAGGGGCGGGACGAACGGAACCGCTACCGTAAGGGAAGCGGTTTGCGCGTACGAACCCGGACCGCTGCCTCATCAGGCCGTTGAACTACCTCAGTCGCGCAATCACAAAGAGGACTCTTCGGCCTCGGGGGTCGGGTCATGGACACCGAAAGCACCCGTAACACGGCTGTCGGGATACTTCGGCGCGGGTATTTCGACAGCCTGTCATGGCCGCGGCGGTGAAACGGCTCCTCGCACACGCGGTTAGAATGACCGCTTCGAATCCAGCAGGATGCACACGGGCCCGGCGTTGACGCTTCGGACGGCCATCATCGCGCCGAACCGGCCCCGCGCCACGGTAAGACCGTTCCGTGCCAATGCGGTGCAGAACCCCTCATACAGCGGCAGCGCGGTCTCCTGCCCCGCGGCCCGTACGAATGAGGGCCGGCGGCCCTTGCGCGCGTCGGCCTGGACCGTAAACGCACTCACGACCAGGATCGCGCCGCCCGCTTCGGCCACGTGTCGGTTCATCTGGCCGGCCTCGTCGGGAAAGATCCGCAGGCCGCAAACCTTGTCCGCCAGATACGCCGTGTCCGCGTTCGTATCTCCGCCGCCGATCCCGACGTAGACGAGCAGGCCATCGCCGATGGCCGCGCATACCGACCCATCGGTCGTTACCGACGCCTCGCTCACACGTTGCACGACGGCACGCATATCAGAGGTCCCCGCCCTCATGGGCGCAACCGAAAGTCCGGCAGCCGCGAGGCCGGACTCCCCCCGCGCCTGCACGAGCGCCTCCAGTCCGCGCAGCCAACCATCACCACTCCGGCCAACGGCAGAGTATACCCCCGATCGGCATCGGCCCGTCGTCGATACGGCACGGCCGAGCGTACCGCACGGCCGCCCGAATCGGTACCGCGGTACAAGCCGGACATACGCGCGCGCGGTCGGTCTGCCGCGATGCCTTCGTGTCGCGCGTGCCGCTACGGACTGGTCGTCCTGTTTGTCCGCCTGCCCAACTCGCTCGCATAGCGCGCGCCGAGCGTCTCCCGGTTGGCGGCTGCCCACTCGGTGAGCTTCGTGGTGCCCGCCGGTTCCGCATTCGTGTAGAGCAGGTCGGCCGTCAATCCGTCGATCTCTTCGCGCGTGATGACCACATCGCCCACGAACTTGCCGATCACCGCGCCGACAAGATGCCCTACCGCGGCTGGGACCGAGACGACCGGCCTCGGGTGTCCGATGATCTCGCCGATCTGTTCGACGAGCCGCCGGTACGTAAATGTCTCCGGACCGATCGCGTCGACGATGTGGTCCCGTGATGCGCCTGCCTCTTGAACGGCCAGCTTCGCGATGTCGTCCACGTAGATGGGTTGCAGCCGGTACGAGCCGTCTCCGAATACGCCGAAAACCGGAAACTTCCGCAGCATCCAAGCGATGTTGTTGATGAGGACGTCTTCGTGCCCAAACAGCACGGCCGGTCTCAGGATTGAATATGACAAACCCGACGCCATGAGCGCCTTTTCGAGCACGGCCTTGCCGCGGAAATACGCCAGCGGCGATGCCTCGGAAGGGTTCGTGATGCTGAAGTGGACGACGCGCCGAACACCCGCCTCACGCGCCGCCCGGAACAGGATAAGCGTGTTGCGCACCGCGTCTGCCTGCCGGAACCGTGCGTGGTCGAACCTCACCCAATAGGTGTTGTACAGGACGGTCGCGCCCCGGAGTGATTCCACGAGCCGATCGTGGTCGTCGAAGGAGAGTGGGCCCGCCGCGACGCGCGCGCCAAACGGATTGCTCGAATACGGCGCGTTCGTAAGCGTCCGAACGCGGGTGCCTGCATCCAGCAGTCGTCGCGCGATGTACCGTCCGGAGTATCCGAACGCGCCGGTCACAACAGCGACGGTGCTCGAACCCATGAGACGCTCTCGACTCGTGATCCGCGTGAACCGCAGGTCCCGGCGCTCTTGTTCGGTTGGGCTGCGGCCGCACGCGCCCAAGCCGATTCGCACACCATTGTACGGTCATCTCAGCAGTAGGCGCCCGGGCTCGGACCCGTCGGACGCGCACGGCGCCCGGGCCACACAGGACGCGTCCGGTGCGTCACGCGTCATGTCGCGGGCTGGGTGCCCGATGAATCAGCCGTGGGGACGTGCGGTTGGGGCCTCGTGGTTTCAGCCGTGTGGGCCGCGCCTCGCGGCGACCGAGGGGCCTTGCGCCGGGGCTGCAACCGCGGTTGTGACACGTAGCTCTTTCGACGATGCCACGACGCGACATTTGGACGCGTGCTTTGGGGACGGATACGATAGCCGTGTGAAGCCGACGCACCTGGACCGCGGCTGCGAGCCCGAAACGATCCTGATCGTTCTGCCGACCTGGGTCGGTGACTTCGTGATGGCGACGCCGATGCTGCGCGCCGTGCGCCGTCGGTATGCGGCCGCGCGCATCACGTTTCTGGCCGACGCGAACCTGTGCGAGCTGATCCGAGGTGGCGATTGGATGGATGAGGTCATGACGTGGCCGGCGCGCTCGCAACGCGGCCTGCTGCGCCGGCCCTATCGCGCGCTCGTACGGGCATGTCGCGCGCGGCGGTTCGATCTGGCCATCACGCTCGCGAACTCGTTCCGTTCGGCGCTCATCATGCGCCTGGCCGGGGCGCGGCGACGGATCGGATACGACCGCGACGGCCGGGGGATGCTGCTTACGGACCGTGTGCCGGTGCGCAATCGAATGCACGGCGGGTTCATACCGATGCCGCTCGTCGCGTACTACGCGGACCTGGCCGAGGCCGCGGGCTGCGATCGTCCGGACGATCGGCTCGAACTCTTCACGACGGCCGACGCCGATGCGGTCGTCGCGGCGCGCCTGGCATCGAACGGGGTTGTTCCGGGCGTCGGGTCGTGCGGAGACCCGTCCCGCGGCCCGCTCGTTGTCATCAGCCCGGGGGCGAAATACGGTGCGGCGAAGTGCTGGCCGCCGGAGCGTTTTGCGGGCGTCGCGGATCGGATGATCGCCCGGCACAGCGCTACGGTCGTGGTGACGTGCGGGCCGGGCGAGGAGGCGATCGCCCGCGCGATCGCCGCCGCGATGGAGCAGCGCGCGCTTGTCTGCGATGATCCGCCGTTGTCGCTCGGCGAGCTCAAGTCGCTGATCCGCGGCAGCGATCTGCTGATCTGCAACGACGCCGGTCCGCGACACATCGCCAAGGCGTTCGGCGTCGCGGTCGTGACGGTCTTCGGCCCGACGCATCCGGAGTGGACGGCGACGAGCTACGCGGCCGAACGGATCGTGCGCATTGATGTGGATTGCGGTCCGTGCCAGCAGCGGACGTGCCCGCTCGGGCATGTGAAGTGCATGACCGGTGTGACCGTCGACGCGGTGTACGACGCGGCGTGCACACTTATGACGGGCGTCGGCCGGCGCGTGGCACTCTGAAACGTGCGGGCTGCCGCGTTCCCTAGGGTTCGCTGTGCGGACCGGGAGCGTTCATACCGCCGCGGGCGTCGTGTGGGCTGTAGCGCGTGTCCGCTGGAGCCCCTCCCCCGCGGTAGGGGTTCGGGAGAACCGTGGTTGGCGTCGGTCTTGGGAAGCATGCCATGGCGCAACCCGCTGGAAGGCGGGGGACGAACACGACACAGCGGTCAGAGTACGAGCCATGACGATACCGGGGACCACCGATGCGACCGCGCCGACGCGTCTAGTGGCATCGGCCGACGACGGCGACGGCGCGTTTGTCCGCGTGCACGATCTTCTCGTGCATCGGGACTACGTCGGGCTCCTCGAGGCGCACGGGCTCACGTCGATCGACGCCGTGTTCTCATACACATGCGGCGAGCGCCTGGACAAACCCGGTCTGGAGCGGTGGCGCGAGCGCATGCGCCTGCGGCTGACCGGGTCGGACGGTGGTGTGACGACGCTCTATGTGAAGCGATATGTCAGCCCGCCGTGGCGCGAGCGCGTCCGCCGACGGTGGGCGTGTCCCGAGGCACGGTCGGTCGCGGAGGTGGAATGGCGGTGGATGCGGGCGCTCGCCCGCGCGGATGTGGCGTGTCCGACGCCCGTGGCGCTCGCGGCCCGGTGTGATGCGCGGAGCGGGCGGCGCAGCGCGCTGCTGACCGCCGCCGTGCCCGGCGACGCGCTGGAGCGATGGCTCGCACGGCGCGGCGCGCTGAACCGGCGCACGGTCCGCGCGCTGGCGATGTCGCTGGCTGACCTCGTCACGCGGTTCCACGCGATCGGGCTGGTCCACCGCGATCTCTATTTGTCGCACGTATTCTGGCATCCACACCCCGGCGGGCCCGGCGCATTGCACCTGATCGACCTGCAGCGCGTGTTGCGGCCGCGGGTGCGGCGTAGCCGTTGGATCGTCAAGGACCTGGCCGCGCTGAACTACTCGGCGCCTGCGCACATCGTGTCGACGGCCGATCGCGCGCGGTGGTTGAAGCGGTATCTGAACGTCCGGCGCCTGGACGCGCGGGCCCGGACACTCATCCGCCGCGTGGTACGCAAGACCGCGCGAATCGCGGCGCACGACCGGCGTCGCGCGGCGGTAGGTGATGCGCGCGCGGTGCGCGCGCCGTCCACGTCGCCGTGAAGGCGCGCCGTGTCGACACGCGGTGCGCCGCGTGACGCCACCGGTCGGGTCAATCGGGAACACGGAGGCATCGCGCGTGAAAGTTGCGCTGGTTACGGAATGGCTGGACGCATGGCGCGGCGGGGCGGAGACGTCCACGCTGCAGTTCATGCACCACGTCATGGACGCCGGTGTGGAGCTGCACGTGTTCACGCGGAGCCGACCCTCGCCGGCTCCGGGCCTGCATGTCCACACGATCAGCGGCGCCCGAATGTCGCGCACGCGCCAAAGCGCAACGTTCGCGACGCGCGTTGATCGGATCGTCCGAGCAGACGCGTTCGACGTCGTGCACGCGATTTCGCCATGCCGCTGCGCCGATGTGTATCAGCCCCGCGGCGGCACCGTGGCCGAGACGATCGAGCGGAACGTGGCCCTGCGTGCGCCCGGCGCCGCCCGGACGCTGAAACGCTGCGCCGTCCGGTTCAACGTCAAACAGCGGTACCTCTTGTCGATGGAGCGGAAACTCCTCGGTCAGGATGCCGGTCCCATCGTCGTCGCGATCTCCGAATACGTGTGCCGCCAGCTCAAGCGGCACTACGCACTGCCGGACGAACGCATCCGCAAGATCTACAACGGCGTGGACCCCGACCCCACGCCGTCGGCCGAACGCGAGCGGAACCGGGCCGAGATCCGGGGGACGTACGGTATCGGTTCGGACGACCTTGCCATACTCCTGGTCGCCCACAACTTCCGGCTCAAGGGCGTGCACCGTTGGATGGAGGCCCAGCGGCGGCTCCTACAGCGGTTTGGCGATGGCCTTCGCTCGATCGTCGTCGGCAAAGGCGACTCGGCCCGGTGGCACCGGCTGGCGGAACGCAACGGGCTGACGGCGCACCTCGCGCTGGCCGGTCCGACTTCGCGGGTCCGTACGTTCTATCACGCCGCCGATGTCCTCGTGCACCCGACGTATTACGATCCATGCAGCCGCGTCGTGCTCGAGGCGATGGTGTCGGGCTTGCCGTGCATCACCACGCGATGGGACGGTGCCGCCGAGATGATCACGGACGGCATCAACGGCTACGTGTTGGACCGTCCCGACGATATCGACGCACTCGTCGACCGGGTCGAGCGGCTCCGCGACCCGGCGCTGCGGCACCGACTCGGGCGGGCCGCATCGAAAACGGTCGATCGCGTCGCCATGCACCGTCACGCGGCCGAGGTGTTGGACCTCTACGACTCCGTCGCCGCGGCGGGCGCGCTGCGATGACACTTCGGCGCTCGGGCGCCCGCGCGATCGTCGTAGCCGCCGGCCGGACGCAGCCGTAAGGGACCACCGTAGTCTGTGTCACCCCGTGTATGTCGGACGGCCCGTGTGTCTGTCCTGAATACCTGGCGGACCGGCTTCACCGGGGGTCGATTGACGTTCACGTCGGAGCCGACTAGGATTACATGTCCGCTGAACGTTGCGTGGTAGACGTTGGTGGGCCGTGCGCGCACCGGGCATTTGCCGGAGCGGCACCGTGAGGCGATGTCTTCGACGGTCTGCGCAACGGTCGTTGCGCAACGGCCGCGAGAGGCGCTGCGACGTACATGTCCATCGAGTTCAAGCACATTCTGTTCCCGACGGACTTCTCCGATCTTTCGGTTCAGGCGGTCCCGTATGTCCGGCATCTCGCCACCATGTTCGGCGCCCGGATTCACTGCATACACATTGTGGACGAGGCATTCCAGTATTGGAGCGCGATGGGCCCGGAAAGCGTCCCCGTCCAACCCGCGATGGACGATCTTCTCGACGCGGGCAAGACGCGACTGCACCGGCTCGTCACCGAGCAACTCGCCGACGTCACGCCGCCGCCGATCATGCACGTCGCCGTCGGCAGACCCTTCGCCGAGATCATCGGCTACGCACGGCGGAACGACGTAGACCTGATCGTCATGGCGACCCATGGCCGCGGTGCCATTGCACACGTCCTGCTTGGCAGCACGACCGAGAAGGTCGTACGCAAGGCGCCATGTGCCGTCATGACCATCCGCAACAGACCGGAGGACTTTGTCATGCCGTAGTGCTGCGCTGCTGCTCGTTCGATTGAACGGGACGAACCGGGCCGCGACCGTAAGGGAGCGTTTTTTCGCGGCAAGAGCGGCTTTCCGCCCAGCGTTCCCTTACGGCCGCGGCGCGGGCAGCGCGGGCAACGACACACCCGCCGCTCTGTCGGCCGTAGATCACAGAACACGACCGTGTTGAAGCAGCCGGCGCGCCGGCCGACAGCGAACCCATGACACAACACCTGCGAACCGCCCACGACGATCTCACCGCCGCCCGCGTCCGCCAGAACGCCGGGTCGGCCGCCGTCGCCGCCGCACTCATGGTCTACTTCGGGTTCTTCTCGACCTTAACGGTACCCACCAATCCCGCTAGCCTTTTCGATATCGGCAACGTTGTGTTCATATATGTGCTGCGGATCGGCGGCGTCGGCATGGCGATCCTCGCGGTCGCGTCGCTTGTCGGCGCGCCCATCGTGTTGCTCGTCGACGCGCTCCTCTCCGGCGTGATCGGCGTTCTGCTCATCGTCTCCGGCGTCCTCATGCTGGCCGATGGCGGCGCCGTCATACAAACAGTCATCAACGTCGGGTGCGGTGCGCTGTTCATCGGCGCCGCGCGACGAAACGGCCGCGACTACACCGCGCTCATCGACCCGGCCGATCGGATGGACCATGAGCGCGGCGTACACCACCGCGACGCCGGCCGCGGGTACGACGACGCCCCCACCCCACCACCCGGCGCGTCACTTGCGTCCCAGCTTCTGCACCGACACCGACCCGACGAGACACGCCCCAGGCCACCACACGCATCCGTCCGCCGACCGGACCCCGGCGCGGACGCGGCCACACAACCTGCTGCGCCCGCACCCCCACGTACACCCCTCGCACCGCCACGCACGCCGCCTGCGCCGCAACCGGCTGCGCCACCGCCGCCGCGCGACGCCGCGCCACCGCCCGACGGCTTCCTCGCGGCATTCGCGGAAGACGACCCCCCGGACCAGACCTAGTGCTCCATGAAGTGTGAAGTGATGCATCGATGCGGGCAGTGGTGGGGATCCAACGGGTGGCATGGGCAAGCTCGTTTGCCCGTGCGCCTCGGACTTCTGGAGACACGGGCGAGCTGCTGCTTGCCGATGCCACCCATCATACGACGTGTCACGGAGCGCTAGCCACAGGATTCGCCACCTATGCCTGACGACGCGACAGCCGGCGCCGCTTCGACCGACCCGTTGATGACGCGCTACGGCAGACAAATCCTGTTCGACCGCATCGGCATCGACGGGCAAGCCCGCCTGTCCGCAGCCCGCGTTGTGCTCGTCGGGTGCGGTGCGCTCGGGACGGTACTCGCGGACACGCTGGTCCGCGCGGGCGTCGGCCACGTCCGCATCTGCGATCGAGACTTCATCGAACGGAACAACCTGCAGCGCCAGGTGCTCTTCGACGAGGACGACATCGCCGCCGGACGCCCCAAGGCGGAGGCCGCCGCCGCCAGGCTCGCGCGCATCAACCCCGACGTCACGGTCGAGGCCCGCGTCGTAGACGTCAACCCGACCAACATCGAACACCTCGCCGATCGTGCGGACGCGCTGCTCGACGGCACCGACAACTTCGAAACGCGCTTCCTCATCAACGACTACGCGGTCAAAACCGACGTACCGTGGATCTACGGGGCCGTCATCGGCGCGTCGGGCCTCTGCATGGCGATCCTCCCACACGACACGCCGTGCCTGCGATGCGTGTTCGAGGAGGCGCCGCCGCCCGAGATGAACCCGACGTGCGACACGGCCGGTGTCATCGGGCCGGCCGTCCATGTCGTCGCGGGGCTGCAGGCCGTCGAGGCGATCAAGCTGCTCTCCGGCCGCCGGGACGACATCAACCGCCACCTCACGAGCATCGACGTATGGACCGGACGCGTGATGCAGCTCAACGTGCAGCGCGCGTACGATGACGGCGACTGTCCGTGCTGCCGACACGCGCGGTATGATTACCTTGACGGCCGAATCGCCGGCACGACCACTACGCTTTGCGGCCGCAACGCCGTGCAGGTTGGCGCCGGCGCATCACGCAGCGTGCCCGTCGACTTCGCCGCCGTCGCCGCGAAGCTCGCGCCCGTCGTGACGTCGCCCGTGCGACACAACCCGCTCATGCTCCGCGCCGAGGTGGACGGCTTCGAGGTGGCGCTGTTCCCGGACGGACGCGCGATCATCAAGGGCACGGACAACCCCGACCGCGCCCGCGTGCTCTACGCGAAGTACTTCGGCGCGTAGCCCGCGCGCCGCGACCACCGCCGGCGCGGCCCCGCCCGGCGGTACGGTGCCCTCGGCGGCGTACCGACGTTCAACGCGCTGCTACGCGCAGCCGGCCAACTGCAGCGGCAGTAGCAGAATCGCCGCCACGGGACCGACGAATGAAAAGCTGAACGGATCCGGCAAGAAGCCGGCCAGCGCGACATCCGCGGATGCGGACACCGCGACGGCCACGATCGCGACTTTGAACACTTGGCGTGCCATGAGTTTCATGCGAAGTTCCCGTGGCCCGCGGCGCGATCATGCCGCACCTGCGAGTCGTAGCAGGCCGTTGAAAAACACTGGCCGACGCGTGTGGCACCGGTGTGCAACACGTGTGGCACGGGTTTCCAACCGGTGCAACTGCGCGTTGAACGCCCGCGAGACGGTTTCTCAACACGCTGTTAAGCATCGGGCGGGCGGCAGCGCGTCGCGCCGCCGCACAGCACAAAACCAACCATGCCACACACCGTCCATATCGACCGCGATACGCTCGAAAGATTAGT
>JBHHVO010000099.1:0-10350 GCA_046754365.1 Phycisphaerae bacterium
GCCGAGAGACCCGCCGCCGTGATCTGGCTCTGCAAGCCGCGAATGAGCGGTGTCGCCTCGTCCAGCCGCACGACGTTCGGGTGATACACGTCCGCCTCAACCGCCACGACATCCGGAAGATTGCGAAGGGCCTCGACATCCTCAGGCGCAATGTGGCGGATGTTGATCAGGTTCGGCAGCAGCTTGTACTCGTACTGAACGACGCCGCCGCGACTTGTCGCAAAGTTCCGGATCGGAGCGCGATCGATCCCCGGCGCCAGGTGCACGAGCACGCTCACCAGTTGCGGTCCCTCAGGCGCCGTGTCGTCGCCGGGCGCCGCTGGAGGCGCCGCGTTGTCGCCGGGCGCCGCTGGAGGCGCCATGACACCCCGTGGTTGATCTGGTCCGCCCTTCGGGTCGCCCAGCACCCGCTCCCCGGTCACAGCCGACTGCGTAACATCGACCTTGACATGAGCGTCAGCCCGCACGTCCGGTGCCCCCGCCGCCATGCGAACCCCCATGCCGACCACGGCCACCGCCACCCATACCCAGATCGCTGGTCCCGCGCCGCATCCCGCGCGCGTGCGCACGGCCGATCCTGCACATCTAGTCATCGTTCGATTGCTCCATTGTGTAGAACTGTCCACGCACAACCGGCTCGATCGTGCCCGCAGCGCCCTCATACCGCGCGCGCACCGCCAGCCACCGACACACCAATATACCGACCGACGCCGCACGGTTCAAGGCCGCCGGGCGGCCATGGAGGGCATCACACCGGTTGTTCACCCCCGCGTCGGCGTGGGCAACGGGCTACCGGTTTGTTGTCTGCGCTCCGTCATCAAGTCGCTTGGGTGTCGTCGAAATAATGGTGACGGGACGGGTCGGCGCTTGTGCGACCGATACGCGGGGCGCCGCACAAGCCGTCGGCATCCGCCATCGCCTCCCGTTTCGCTGGATTCGGGACATGATCCCTCGGGCGGGATTCGTACGTCCATATCACTTCGGGTGGTTGCGTCGGCGTACGAAGAGCTTCTGGAGCCGTTCGACGCTGCGTAGCGAGCCGGCGCGAACGGTCGGCTTGGACAGCGGGCCCGTGACATGAAGCTCGATCAACTCGCGTGACGCGCCTTGGAGGACATCCGTGAGGATCGGGATGTTGGCCCAATGTGGCTGGCCGACGTTGATGAGGTGTAGGTCGACGCGCTGGTCCGCCAGCGTCATCGTGCCGGCGCCGCTGAGCGTGAGGGCGCCGCCTTCAAGGAGGATGCGGCTCAGCTCGAGTCGGTCGCCGACGATGAAGCCGTCGGCTTGGGCGCCGGTGAACGTCCGCTGCCCCAACGGTGTCGAGAGATCGACCGCGTTGAGGATCGCGATCATGATCGGCAGGCGGTACATCGCGGCGTCGTAGATGCGTACGCCGCCCTCGCCGCGGCGCGCCGACCGGTCGCCGACCCTGCCGGAGAGGTAGAGCCGCGCGTCGACGCGGCCTTCGGTCGCGACCGGCGCGTGATCGG
Organism: Phycisphaerae bacterium; assembly: GCA_046754365.1. Classification (GTDB taxonomy): domain Bacteria; phylum Planctomycetota; class Phycisphaerae; order UBA1845; family UBA1845; genus JBHHVO01. Next base: position 1,494 of record JBHHVO010000099.1, read on the forward strand.
CGCGTTCGGGCGGGGCACCGGCGTCGAGCAGCGGCACGAGGTCGACACCCTGCGCCGTGGCCGCGAGGCTGTACGTGGTCGTGTCGGCGTCGAACTCAACCTCCACCTTGCCACCCAGGAGCCCGTCGTACAGCGAACCTTGCACGTCGCCGATCCGGAGCATGCCGCCGCCGTCGGCCGCCCGGTCGAACGACCACGTGCCCGTCGCGTCGTGGATACGACGGGCGTGTACATCGAGCGCGGCGAGGTCCAGGCGCCCCGACAACATCGCGCCGCCGAGCCGATCGACGAGCCACCCCCCGCCGGTCACCACGCCGGACATGTGGCGCACATCGCCAACACCCGGCAACGCCACGTCGCGCATGCCGATCGTGCCTTCGAGCGACCATCTGCGCGGGGCGTCGGCGCGGGGGCGCGTGCCTTCCAGGCGGTCGATGCGGACGCTCACGCGGCCGGTCGGGTCGAGCCGATCCCACGCCCGTCGCAGCGCCGCCGGCAGCATCTCGCGCACGGGTCCGTCGAGCCGGACGTCGTCGGCCGTAAGGCTGATCGTGCAATCGTCGGCGCCGCGGCTGCGGTCGATCGCGACATCGATCGTGAGTTCGGCGTCGTCCACACGCGCGGTCACGCCGGATGCGCGCAGGCTTCGCGCGTCGGCGGTGATGGTGCCGCGGACATCCTCCAGCGGCAGCCCGGTGTCTCCGTACCGGACCGTCACGCCGTCGAGCTTGACCGCGGCGTGGAACGGGCGGTCGTGATCCGGGCCGGTTGGTTCGGCGTGCCACGCGATCTCGGCGTCGACGGGCCCGTCGATCCGCCATGGGCCCAGGGCCTCGCGCACCGCGTTCGGCAGCGCGGCGCGCACGTCGTCGTCGACGCGGAGGTCGCGGAACGTGACGGTGAGCCGTTCGGGACCGTCCGCGTCGGCGGCTGGCCGCGCCGGCGCTGGGACGGTCTGCGTGCGTTGGCTGTCGGCCGGACCGGGCGCGGCCGTCGGCTGTCGCGCCGGCGACACCCAGCGCCACGCGCCTCGGACGTTGACGGCGGCATCGCGGCAGCGTGCGTCCACGCCTTGTACGACCACGCGGTCGGGCGATACGCGAAGCGTACCGGTGCAGCCGGTGATGCCCAGCGGGAATGCGGCCGGCGTCACGGTCACGTCGCGCAACACGACGTCGGCCGAGTACCCGAACGCGTGCGTGTCGGGATCGATCGACAGCACGGCGGCGGCGTCGAACCGGCCCTGCGGGCGAAACGCCGTCACTTGATCACGAACGGACGCCGGCAGCGCGTGCCATAGGGTGTCATCGAACGGGACCCCGGCGGCATCGATGCGCAGGTCGGTTCCGGCGACACGGCCGGCGCATACGTCCACCGAGCCGTGGAGCCGCACCGCGGTCGAACCGTGTCGCCCGCGAATGTCGACCGCTTGCACGCGCTCGGGCCCGATCACGAGCGTTCCTTCGAGCTGCTCGACCGGGTAGGCGAAGCCGGCGTACGTCGCGGCGACACCGGTTAACGTAACGACGGTGTCGACGCGGTGCGGTGCGGCTTGATCGGTGTCGCTCGCGGGACGCGTGTATGTGGCGTCGATGTCGATCGTACCGGTGGGGTGGAACCGGTCCCATACGGTCTGGTGTCCGACCTTGAGCGCGGCGCGGAGATCACCGTCCACGGCGATGTTCTTGCCCGTGACGTGCAGATCGAGCGATCCGGCTTTCGTGAGCCCGACCGCGGTACCGTTGATCGTCGCCGTACCGGGGCCGTGACGTCCGGTAAGCTCGCGGATCGACAGGCGTCCGTCCGCGTAGTCGATCGACCCGGCGAGGTCCGTGAGCCGGTACGGAAAGTAGCGACAGCGCATCGCGGTGCCGCGCGGTGTCAGCGATGCGCGCGTGACGATCACGCGCTCCTCGGCACCGCGCCCCTTGTGTACCTGCATCTCCAGGTCGAGCGGTCCACGCGGCTCGTAGTCGCGGAGCGCGCGGGCGAGCTTCGGGAAGCGTTGAATAAACCGACCCGCGGCGGGCGCGGCGGTGGCGTCGCCGGGCGGCAGCTCGAGTCGATCGATCGACAGGGCTGCGCTGAACGCAACATCGTCGAGCGTTCGGATCGGGCCGCGCCCACCGCGGACCGACGCCTCGACGCGGCAACGGCTACCGTGGAGCATCCCGGTGAAGTCGGCGTCGAGGCCGAGCTCGGTGACCTCGATCGTGCCGTTGACGCGATCGAACCGAAGATAGCGCTCGTCGGCGGACAACGGTTGTTCGAGCGCGTCGATCGGTATCGAGATGGTCGCGTCGGTGAGGTCGATCGTGGCCGACCGGGGTTCGCCGGGCGTGCCCAACGCGTAGTCGCGGGCCCGCACCTTGCCGCCGAGCCCGAGCAAATCGCACCAGCCGCCGACCGCATCGTACCCGGCGGCCACGACGATCATGACCGCGTCGATCTGCATCGCGGGCAGACCCCCGTGGATGTTGCGGAGCGCGCCGGCGCTAAGGTCGATCTGGGTCTGTCCGCTGCCGCCTGCACCGCCCGGCGTCTGCCAGACCACGTCGTAAAGCGACGCGCTGCCCGGCGCGGGACGACCGCGGATCGTGAGCTCGAGGTTCTCGGCGGCGTGGTCACCGGTCTCGTCGCGCCGCACGACGGACACGCGCGCGTCCCTCAGCTCAATGATTGGAAGCCGCAGCGCGGCACCGCCTGCCTGGGGCGCGGCAACGCGAAGGAGTCCGTTGAGGTTGGTCGACCCATCGCGCATGTTGCGCACGATCGTACACGTCGGTTCGTACGCCGTCGCCGCGATCACGCGGAATCGACCGAGCAACATCCACCACGGGCTGTGTTGAACGTCGACCCGCCGGCAGGTGAACAACCCCGCGCGCTCGCTCGGGGGCTTGCTCGACCGCGCGACATCCGCTCGGCGCGGCGGCTCGGTCAATCGTGGGGACGGCGCGTCGCCCGGTCCGGCGATCGACATCCCGATCGGCGGTCCGCCGTTTGGCGTGTGCATGTCACGCACGGACACGTTGAACAGGCGCACGCCGCCGAGCCAGGAGAACGACGCGCGTTCGATCGCCACCTGGCCATGCGTGTGCCGCTCAAGAAACGCCACCGCGATCCGGCGAATCCGCTCCGGGCTCGTGTAGTGGTTGTATACCGCGCGACCGGTGATGACGCCGCCGACCGAGAGGAGCATCAGCGCGATGAGGCGGCGGCGCGCGCGATGGCTCGGTCTGACGGTCTTGCGGTCACGGGTCACGTAGGGCCACCCTTCGCGCCGTCGCGCGGCGGGTGTGCACCATGCCCACGAGCACCACCGCGACGAGGATGTTGAGCATCGGGATCGCGCCCAGCCGGTAACGCACGCTCCCGACGAACACGCCGTGCAGCAGCGTCAGGTAGCCCGCCGGCAACACGAGGAACACCAGGTGGTGCGCACCGCCCCTCCCGAGTTTCGACCATAGCATAACCGCCGCGACGGCCAACGCGAACATCGGGATCGTCCACGCCGCGGCGGCGAACCGAATCACCCGCGAACGGTATTCCGCCGCGTTCGGCACGGGGCTCCACATCCGCGCCAGTTTGATCGGTACCAGCCGCAGGATGCGCACAGGATCGCTGCGGATCGCACGAACCGACGCATCGAGGAAGTACCGGTTCCATTCGGTCTCGCTCAGGCCCGCGACGGCGGGCATGTGTTTGATGTCGCCGAGGTCGCTCGCGCCGCTCGCCTGGGGGCCGACACCGTCGTACAGTGAGATGCCCGCGCGGTGGGTCAGCAAGCAATAGTCGCCGGTGACGCGGCCGTTACGCACCGCCCAAGGCATCAGGGCAGCCACGACGACCACTACGGCTACGCCGAGCCGCATCACGACCCGCCGCCGCAGCCCCCGGGCCCAAACGACATACATCCCGAGGACGAACAGCAGGCCGACCGAGGATTCGCGTAGGTAGACGCACGCAACCGCGGCCACGCAGGCGGCCAACCATCGACGCCACGTGTCCGCGTCGCCGCGGTCGTGCTGGCACCGCCGCCGATGGACCCGTCGTGGTGCGGCTCGCTCCGCGCCGGGCGACGCGCCACCGGTTGGCTCGAGCGGCGAGGCACCTGATGCCTCACGATTCATCCCACCCGTCGGCTTGCGCCGCGGCGCGCCGGTCGCCCCGCCGGTGGGCTCAGCCGGGGGCATGCCCGCCGACGCGATCGGCCATGTGAGCCGGAACAACGCCAGTAGAGACACGCTGTACAACGTCTCGGTTAGCACGAGCGACGAGCAAAACGCCAGGAACGGATCGCAAGCAACGAGCACGCCGGCCCACGTCGCGACACGGCGATCGAACATCGCGCCCGCGAGCGCCGCCGCCAGCACGGCCGCGACAGCCCCTACGCACCACTGCACCGCCTTGGCGGCGACCGCGCCATACGGCACGGCCGTAAACGGCGCGAGCAGCGCGGGGTAGAGCGGCATACGCGTCGCACGAAACCCGAGCTCATCGACAAGTCCCGTGCCGCGCCACAACGAACCGGCCATCTGCCAGTACTGCTGTTCGTCGGGAAGGCTCAAGGCCGTTGGATCGTCCGCTTTCGCAAGCCATACGATGCCCACCGCTGCCCGGACCGCGAGCGCCAGCACGAACACGAGCAGGTAGCGTCTCGCGGGGCTTGCAACGGCGTGGTCACCGGGCGGTGCGGCGACGGCCGGCTCGTCGCGCGACGCGTGGTGCCAACGTCGCGTCCCGGCGGTCACGGTTCGAGCGGGGTGGCGCGAAGGCGCAGCGCCTTCTTCGTAAGCGCCGTGACCTTGACGCGGTCATCGATGCGATGACCGATGATCCAGATCGGACCGAGCTGGTCACAAAGCACGGCGACCCGCGCGCGGTCCTTCGGGTCGACCTTGGCATCGATGAGGAAATCAGAGAGTTTCTTCGAGCCCGGCGCGCCGAGCGGGAAGAAGCGTTCGCCTGATCGCCGCGCGCGCACGACGAGCGGCGGGCTCACCGCGTCGTAGTTCACGTATTCCTCCATATTCCCGGTCGAGCGGCGCAGCGCGGCCACGTCCCGGCTGTTGACCGGTTCGATCGAGCACTCAATCTTGAGTCTCCGGATCGGCAGCAGCGTTCGCCCGGGCAGGTGCACGGCGATCTCGGATGCGATGTCCTCGCGCGGTTCGTCCGACGGAAGCGAACAAATCAACTGGTGGTAACGCTTCTCCACGGTCATCCCGCCCGGCAGTTGGGCCTGCTTGCCGCTCACCGGGTCCGCGACAAGATCGAGCACGGACACGATGTTCGCAAACGAAAGATCCTGCTCGCCGAGCCCGAACGACGCGTACGCCAAGCGGATGATCTCGGTTTGAACGATCCGGCTCTTGCGCGCCAGCGCGGCGGCGTTGAGGGTCAACTGCTGGTCGGTCCGCGACACGATGAGCGTCTCGAACGTCCGCTGGACGGTTTCAGAAAGGAACTCCTCGAGCCAGTGGGCCTGCTCCGAGAGCCGCGTCAGTGCGTCGCGGACCTGGGGGTTCACGTCCGCTTCGATCTGCGGAATCAAGACGTTCCGGATGCGGTTCCGCATCGCCTCACTCGTAGCGTTCGTCCGATCGTCGCGGTACGCGACGCCGTTGTCCGCGAGGTACGCCAGGATGCGCTGCCGCGTCACGCCCAGCAGCGGCCGGACGATGCGGATTTCGCTGCCGCGGCGGATCGGGCGGCTTTTCGGGATGCCGGCGAGCCCGCGCAGCCCGGTGCCCCGGAGGATGCGGTGCAACACCGTTTCGGCGTTGTCGTCCGCGTGGTGCGCGACCGCGACCACCGTCGCGTTGACGCGAATGCAAACGCGCTCGAAAAACGCGTAGCGTTCGCGCCGCGCGACCTCTTCCACCCCGGTGGACTCGCGCCGCGCAATCTCGGGGATGTCCCGGCTGTCCACCGTGCACGGAACCGCAAGGCTGTCGGCCGCCGCACGAACAAACGCGGCATCACGCTCGGCGTCGTCGCCCCGGATGCCATGGTTGAGATGCGCGATGTGAGGATTCAGCCGCCAGCCGGCCGAGCGGTTGAGCTCCATGAGCACATGCAACAGCGCCATGGAATCGGGCCCGCCCGACACGCCCACGACCACCGTGTCATGTTTGCGCAGCAGCCCGTCACCCAGGATTTCGCTCGCCAGCGACTTGATCATGTCGGCATCATCGCCGCCACCTCACCCAACGTCTCCGACAGCGTCGGGTGAGCGTGGATCGCGGACGCGATATCGTATGCGACGGCCCCCATTTCCATCGCGAGCACGCCCTCGCCAATCATTTCCCCCGCGTGCGGTCCTGTCAAGCCGATACCGATGAGCCGCTGCGTCGACTTGGCGAAGATCATCTTTGTAAGCCCGTCGGTCCGCCCGATCGCGACCGCGCGGCCGGACGCCGACCACGGGAGCTTCTTGACGGTGATCGCGATGCCCTCTGTCTTGGCTTGGGCCTCGGTGTAGCCCGCCCACGCAAGCTCGGGGTCGGTGAACACGACGGCGGGAATCGCGCGCGGTTCAAACATCGCGTCTTTGCCGGCGATCAGGTCGGCGACGACCGTGCCTTCATGCATGGCCTTGTGGGCGAGCATCGGGTTGCCGATCACGTCACCGATCGCGTGGATGTGCCGTGACGTCGTGCGAAACCCGTCGTCGACCTTGATGAAGCCTCGGTCGTCTAGTTCGACCCCGGCCTTGTTGAGGTCGAGCCCCGTCGTATTGGGCGCGCGGCCGACCGACACGAGCACCTTGTCGAACCGTTTGGTGTCGGGTGGATGCTTGCCGTCGAACGCGACTTCCACGCCGCCGCGAACGTCCTTCATCCCGGTGACCCGCGTGTCGAGGCAGATCGCCGCAAACTCGCCCTTGAGCCGCTTGACGAGCGGGCGCGCAAGGTCCGGATCGGCGCCGGGCAGGATGCCCCCGGTCATCTCCACGACCGTTACGCGCGTGCCGAGCGCGGCGTATACCTGACCGAGCTCAAGACCGATGTACCCGCCGCCGACAACGAGCATGGTCTTCGGGATATCGTCGAGCTCCAGAGCGCCGCGGGACGTCATGACCCGCGGTGAGTCGATCTGGATGTCCCCAAGCCGGATCGACCGCGACCCCGTCGCGATGATCGCACGCCGGAACTTGACGCGCGACACATCATCACCGTCGACCGCGATCGTCTTCGCGCTCTCGAACCGGGCCTTGCCCGTCAACCGCTCCACCCCGTGCTTCTTGCACAGCCCCGCGAGCCCCGCGGTGAGCTTCTTGACGACGCCCTGCTTCCACGCACGCACGCCCGCGACGTCGATCTTCGGCTTGCCGAACTCGATCCCCATGTCCTGGCCGCGCTCGGCCAGGTGCAGGGTTTCCGCGATCGACAGGTACGTCTTGGACGGGATGCACCCGCGATGCAGGCACACGCCGCCGAGATCGGGCGACGCGTCGATGATCGTCGTGTCGATCCCGTTCGCGGCCGCCCGAAACGCCGCATGATAACCCCCCGGCCCCCCGCCGATGACGAGCAGATCCGCTTCCTGGGTCAGTTCACCCACGACCATGCCTTTGACCTTTCCATCCCGGCGCGGGCCTGCCGCGCCGCAGGACGCGGCGCCCGAACGCCCGTGTGACATCAGGCTCGGTGTGCTGCATCGCCCCGCGCAGGTCGACGATCGCGGACCCGGACGGGACCCGGCCCGCCCGGCCGATCAGTGCAGCAGGAGCTTGAGCGGTTTCTCGAGGTAGCTTTTGATGTCGGCCGTGAACCGCGCGGCGGCCGCGCCGTGCGCCGCGCGGTGATCGAACGACAGGTTGAGCGGCAGCACGAGCGCCGCGGTTACCTTGTCGTCGCGAACGACCGGTACCCTGCGTGACCGCCCCAAGCCGAGGATCGCGACCTCCGGGTAGTTGATGATCGGCGTGGAGAACGTCCCGCCGAGCGCGCCGACGTTCGTGATCGTGAACGTGCCGCCCCTGAGGTCCTCGATCGCGAACTGCGTGTTGCGGATGCGCTCGGCGATACGCCTGAGCGTCGCGGCGATCTCCACGACGCTGAGCTTGTCGGCGCCCGCGATGACCGGCACGATCAACCCCCGGGGCGTGTCCACCGCGACGCCGATGTTGATGTAATCCTTGTAGATGATCTGCGCGCCCTCGTCGTCAAAGCTCGCGTTGAAAATCGGGTATCGCCGCAGCGCGACGCACACCGCGCGGATCAGAAACGGCATCAGCGTGACCTTCGGATCGCCGCCCGTGATCTCGGTCAGCTCTCTCCGGATCCGGTCAAGCTCCGTCACGTCCGCCTCGTCACCGTGCGTGACATGCGGGGCCGTATACGCCGACCGAACCATCTGCTTCGCGATCGTCTTGCGTATCTGCGACAACGGGGCACGCCGGATCGCGCCCCACTTGTCCGTACCCGGCTCGCCGGGCGGCGTCACGAATCGCTCGACGCCCTGCCCCGGCATCACCGCGCCACCGACGGCAGACGCGCCACGCGCCGTACCAGGGGTCGGCGGCCCACCAGGGGGTGTGTCCGCCGCCACCGATGGCGCCGGTTCCGTGAGCGGCGCCGCCGGGGCCGAGCCGGCGCCGTGCGCGTCAAGGTCCTTCCGCGTGATGCGTCCGCCGGGACCGGTCCCGACCACCCGGTCGAGATCGATCCCGCGCTCCCGCGCGAGCTTCCGCACCGCCGGCGCGGCCGGGGCCGTCGTCCGCTTGGGGCGAGCTTCGTCCCGCGGAACCGCGGCGACCCCCGTGGTCGAGTCCATCCGGGACACGCCGCCCGCAGCGACCGGCGCGCCCGCCGTCCTGCGGTCCGCGGCGGCGGGCGCCGCCGTCTGTCCG
>JBHHVO010000100.1:0-10329 GCA_046754365.1 Phycisphaerae bacterium
TCGACGACGAACGCATCGGCGATGCCGAGGCCCTCGTAGCGTCGATGAAAGTCGAGACGCCGCTTGACACCGCATGGCGGTCATACCTGCAGGGGCTGATTGCGATCCACCATCGCCGGCACGCGGCCGCGACCGGACACTTGACGCATGCTGCGGGGCTCGCGTTTGAGACGGCCGTTGGCACCCCGATAGATCGTGGCCCTATCGCATCGGCGGCGGAGGCAGGACCGTCGGAGCCAACCGACGCGGCGGCGACGTGCCGACACGCCGACGCGCCGTCGGGTGGCGGCGGCGCTGCGGCAGCGCCTTGTGACGGTCGCGACATACCCTCGGCGCCCGACGATCCCGCCGGAGGCGATGGGGGGCGATGCTCCGCCGTGGGCTTCACAGGCGTCCCCAACGACGCATCCGCCGAGGCCCTGGACCTGGCGGCGGCGGCGCTTCAGAAGGCCGGGCTCGTGTACCGCCGTCAGGACCGCCCACACCACGCGTACCGGGCGCACCTGGCGGCGTTTTCGCTTCGCGCGGTGGCCGCCCGCCCCGAGCAGACGTGGGAGACGGCGATCAGCCTCGGCATTGATGCGGACCTCGCGCGGCGCTTCGCGGTGGGCCGGATGTGGCATCGCGCTGCGATCGCGTACGGCGCCGCGTCCGCCGAGGCATCCGATCGCAAGCAAGGCATGGCGTACAACAACCTGGCCGGGTCGCTCATCGATAGCGGTGACTTTGCGGACGCGGTGGAGGCCGCGCGACACGCCCGAGACCACTGGCACCGGCACGACCTCGGCGCCGTCACGGCCGCCCGCGCGGACATGAACCTGGGCTACGCGCTGCTGCGGCTCGGCGCGTCGCGGCATGACGCCGACGCGCGTGGGGCCGCCGGCGTCCTCGACGAGGCACTCACGTGGCTCGCGAGCGCGCACGAGGCGTTGCTCGCGTTCGGTGTGGAGGCCGCGGCCGACGCCGAATGGTGTGCCGAGCAGAGGGACTTCGCGCAGCGATTGCGTGCGTCGGCGGATATCTGAGGTATCGCACGCGGCTCGCGGCCGCGACACGTCGCTGCATCGCTGAGACACGAAGGCTCGCCGTGTGCGCGACGTTGGCGCGACGCCGTCGTGGTGATGACGATCGCGCGCCGTCGGCGCGATATGTTGCTACCCGATCGCGGTGATGCCGGCGCAGCGGCGTTGTCGCCGATTACGATGCCGTGACCGGGACGTGTCGCGTGGACGACCGCTGCGCTGCGGCGCGGTGTGCGAGCCCGCACGCCAGCCGAACCGCGGCGGTCATGCTGCCCGGGTCGGCCTGGTTCGTACCGGCCCTGTCGAACGCCGGGCCGTGGTCGACGCTCGTGCGGATGATCGGCAGGCCGAGCGTGACATTGACGGCCGCGTGGAACGCCAGGAGCTTGACCGGAATCAACCCCTGGTCGTGGTACATGGCGACGATGCCGTCGTATCGGTCGCGGACTTGGGGTGTAAACAGCGTGTCGGCGGGAACCGGTCCCTCGACGTCGATGCCGGCGGCTTGCGCCATGAGCACGGCGGGCTCGATGATGCGTTTCTCCTCGTCGCCGAATTGGCCGTCCTCGCCCGCATGCGGGTTGAGCGCGGCGACGGCGATGCGCGGCCGCGCGACGCGGAACCAACACCTGAGCGCGTCGTCGAGGAGATCGATCGGCTGAAACACATGCCCGATCGTGAAGATGTTGCGAAGGTCCATCAAGGCGACATGCGTGCTGGCGAGCGCGACGCGGAGGTCATCGGCCACGAACATCATCGTGACGCGCTTGACGCCGAACGCATCGGCGAGCCGCTCGGTGTGACCGGGAAACCGACAGCCGGCGAGCCGCCAGGCGACCTTGTGGATCGGCCCGGTGACGAGAGCGTCCAACCGGCCCGCCTTGGCGGCGCGGACGGCCTCATCGACGAATCGAAGTGACGCCGCTCCGCCCGAGGTGGTGGGTCGCGGCGGGCCCGGCGGGGCGTCTTCACACCCGTCGACGTGGACGAGCACGACGCCGGTGTCGATGGACGCGGCGTCGTCGCGCGTGACCTCGAACCAGAACGGGCTGACGCCGGCGCGCTCCGCGGCCCGCTGGACGGCGTCCGAAAGACCATACATGACGAAGCGCCCGAGGTCGCGCACGGCGGGATCGGCGAGGGCCTTGACCGTCACCTCGGCGCCGATGCCCGCCGGGTCTCCGATCGTAATCCCGACGAGCGGACGCGCCGCACTGGACGGTGTTGCCCGCGTGGCGGCGGCGTAGGGATCCGGCAGGCGTGCCGACGCACCGGATGCGCCGTCACGATGACCGATGCGACACGGACCATCGGCCGGCGGCACGTTGGATTCGGGACGCAGGTTGGGCGCGGGGCGTGTCATGCGAACCCCGCCGCTTGGAGTTTGGCCAGCGTGACGCCGTCACCGGGCACTGTGGCCGTGAGGTGGTGCACGATGGTTCGGACGATGACGTCGGTTTCGATGTTGACGCGCCGGCCCGGGCTCAGCGCGGCGAGGGTCGTTCGCTCGAGCGTCGTGGGAATCAGCGCGATGGAGAACGCGTCGCCGGCGAGCGCCGCCACCGTGAGCGATACGCCGTCCACGGCGATCGACCCCTTCGGGACGATGAACGGGCGAAGGTGCGGCTCTGGGCGGAGGCGGATCACGTGCTCTCGCGGCGACGCCTGCACGTGGGTTACGGTCGCGCGACCGTCGACGTGCCCCTGGACGAAATGACCGTCGATCGCGTCGCCGACCGACAGCGACCGCTCCAGGTTGACGCGGTCGCCCGGAGCAAGCGAGCCGAGCGTCGTGCGGTCGAGCGTCTCGGTGATCACGTCAAAATCGAGTGTCGCACCGGTGACACCTGCCACGGTCAGGCACACGCCGCTCACGCACACGCTCGCGCCGGGCGCGATGTGCAGTTGCGCACCCGGGACCGCGGGCTCGCCCGGACGCGCCGCCGCCGCAACGGTTCGCTCAGCCGCTTGTGCGTCGGTGTGAAGCGAAACCGGCGCCGCGGCCTCGAGCGCCCCGGCGGCTATGCGGAGCCGAATGCCGCCCGGGACATGCCGTGCTTCGACGACCGAGCCGGTACACGCGACGATACCCGAAAACATGGAATCCCCCGAAGGCGTAACGGTCTGCTGCCAACGCCGACACGCGCGCGTTGGGCCGGCTTCGGGCCCGTGTGTTCGCCGGTTGGCGGCCGGTGCCACACGCGCTCCGCGGACCGGTACGGCATATCCGCGCAGGCCATGCTATGTGACCGTGAACGGTTCGGCAAGCGGATCGGCCCGGGGACACCATGGCCGCTCGAGCCCGCGGCTCATGCGCGTTCGGGGTTTCGGGATCGGGGCATGGGCGTCGGTCCGAGCCGCGGAGCGGTGTGACCTCGCGGCGGACGTTTCCCACGATCATCGGGTTCGGGCAGGCCTGACCTTGAATCCGCGCGTTGTGCTCGGTGGGTGGCTCCACTGTGGCGCGGTGGGGGACGCGCATACCGCGTGGTGTCGGCGCCCGGTACGGGGTCCGCGATCGGGCCCCGAACGCACAAGGCTACGGGTGACGCGGCTAGGCACGTGCTTGGGCGGGGGCAATCGGCGGCGCCGCGTCGGCGTTCGGTGCGGGCGCATCCGCGAACGCTACGCGAACCTCGTTGAACGCTTCGTGGCATGCGAGAAACGCCTCGACGAGCACCGGGTCGAAATGGCGGCCCGACTCCGCCTTGATGACGCGAACCGCCTCGGCGTGCAACCGCGCGGTCTGGTAGCGCCGATGACTCGTAATCGCGTCATACGCATCGACGAGCGCGATGATGCGTGCGGCGAGTGGGATGTCCTTGCCACGCAGCCCCTGGGGATACCCCTTGCCGTCGTAGCGTTCGTGGTGGCAATACGCGATCTCGGCGCACATGTCGAGGATCGGGACGGGATCCGCCGGGTCGATCGCGCGCGACAGGACGCGCCGTCCGATCTCCGTGTGCGTCCGCATGATCGCGAACTCCTCGGGCGTCAGTTTTCCGGGTTTCGTGAGGATGTCATCGGGGACGCCTACCTTTCCGATGTCGTGCATCGGGGCCGCTTGGACGAGCTGCTCGATGAACTCGCGGTTGACGAGCCTGGCATACGGACCGGCTGCGGACAGCCGTGTGGCCAGGATCCGCGCGAGCCGGGATACGCGCCTGAGGTGCAACGACGTCTCCTCGTCGCGGTATTCGGCGAGGAACCCCACCGTCTCCAGAAGCACCTTCACCGACTGTTCCAAACGCGTCCGCCGTGTGAGGTTGTCCAGCGCGATCGCGGCGGCGTCCGCAATCGACCGGAGGCACGCGACATCGTCTTTCGAGAAGGGTCGCCCGTCCTCCTTGTCCGTCACGTTCAACACGCCCATCACGGTGGCGTTCGGGCCTCGCGACGTAGACGTGAGCGGCGTGCTCACGAGCGTGTCCTCCGTCGCACGTTCGTGCAACCGCGCCCCGAACGCCCTGGTCGCCACGGCCGCACCCGTTTGAAACGCCTGCCGCGTGGCGCCCGCCACCGGCTCGACCGGTATGCCTTCCACGACACCGGGATCCATGCCGACGGCGCGCACGCATTGGAGATGTTCGCCGCCGGCGTCCATGAGCAGCAGCGACACGCGGTTGGCACCGGTTGCGTCGCGCGAGCCGCCGACGACCAGGTCGAGGATCTCATCGCGACACGTTGCGCGATGCAGCGCCCGCATAAAGTTGTACAACACGCGAAGCCGATTGGTCTTGACATCGACCTCCTGTTCGAGCCGGTTCTTGATCTCATCCAGACCGCGATGCGCCGCCGCTTGCCGGTACAACGCCTGGACCCGCGCGACCAGTTCCGCGACGTCAAACGGTTTTTGCAGATACGCCTGCGCGCCGGCCTCAAAGCCCTCGACGAGGTCTTCGGTCCCCGACTTGCACGTGATCATGATGACCGGGATCGATGCCGTGGCGGGATCCTCCCGCAGCGCGTGGGTCGCGGAGATGCCGTTCATCTCCGGCATCATGACATCCATGACGATGACGTCCGGTGTGTGTTGCTTGGCGAGCTCGATCGCGTCGCGACCGTCCGCACCCTCGATGACTTCGAACCCGGCCGCACGCAACTGTAGCGCGATGACGTACCGCAGCGACGCGTCATTGTCGACGACGAGCACGGTCCCGGAACGGTTATCGGTCATCACGTGATCCAGCGGTTCGACAGGGCTCGCGGCGCGCCCGCGCGCGCACGGACCCCTCGTACCATCGGCTTGAACAATGCGGCAGCCAAGCTACAGCGACGCCGGCCCGCGAGCCCCCCCCGGGCCCGAGCGGTTGTCATGCCGCCTGGCTGCGCGCCGGTTTCCCGTGGCCGCCGACACGCCGTGACGCCAAGTGCCCGACGGCGACGCCGGGTCCGCGATGCGTGGGTGTCCGGTGCGCGGCGATGCCGCGGCGCCCGATCATGGGGAACCCGTCCGCCGACCCGGCGGCGGCGTCGTGCGTCGGCTGTATGTATGGATTCGGAACGATCCAGCAGTATGGCGTGGGCGTCGATGCGGTGCGTGGCTTCCCGGCCCGGGGGGCTGAGTGCCGGCCCGCTGCCGCGGGCCGGTGTAGACGGCTCAGGCGCCCCGTGTGGTGCTAGAGCGCGCAGGCGGGTTGCTCGACGTTGTCGTCGACATGTTGTTGCGTGGATTGGTCGCCGTCGAAGGTGAACAGCATGGGCTCGTCGTCGAGCCTGGTGTGCAGGTGAACCGGGCGTTTCCAGACGCGGTGTAGTTCCTTCAGTGTCGCCACGGCGTATTTGACGCTGATGTCCGAGGTAGAGTTCGCCACGGTTCCGGTAGTTCCCGTCCAGGACGTAAATGTAAGGTTGGGCATGATTCGTGAGCATGAAGAGCAGTTGGCGTTTGATTTGTTTGAAGTCGCGGTTGACCACGACCATGCGTCCGGTGTGGGGATCGCGCCGGTAATGATAGAGCCGCTGTGCATCCACGAATTCCGGGGTCAGGAACTCATCGAGAAACGTGACGTCATTGCAGACGGCCCGGACCTGGAAGATCTTCTCCCGCCCGGGAGAGCCACGTCCCACAATCGGGCCGGTGGGCGCCTTTTCTTTCCCCCAGCGTCGGCGTTCTTCCATGTTCTCGCAGCGGTCGTATTCCGGGCCGTAGCGTCCGGTATTCCATCGCCATTCGATGTCGCGCAAGAGCTCAATCCCGAGCTTGTAGGGATTCAGTCGGCCGGGGGACGTCGCGAGCGTCCCCGAGTGGTGCTCGCAGTAATCAATCAACTCGTCGTCACGCAACATGTAGCGTGTCATGATCGTGGAATGCCAGTAGCTGGCCCATCCCTCGTTCATGATCTTGGTCTGCCCCTGCGGCGCGTAGTAGTAGGCTTCCTCGCGGATGATCGAGAGGATGTCCGCCTCCCAGTCCTCAAGCGGCGCGTGTTCGAGAAGAAACAGTAAGACATCCCGCACCGGCGCATCCGGCATCTTTCCTTTGTCCTGGTCGGCGTCGCGCTCCGCCTTCGCGCGATCCGCCGTCATGCGGGCCGGCGGATTGATATATCGCTCCATGTAGCCCTTGGCGGGAAAGCGGTTCGCGTTCGGCGGCGGCGGGGCGGCGGCGCCGGGTACGGGGAGGGGCGCCGCGCGCTTCATGAACATGGAATGGGGATCGATGAGGTTCTCGAGCGCGAGATAGGTATCAATGAGCTGCTCCACGCGGTCGTGGCCGTGGCGCTCGATATACCGGCGGATGCGCGTGGCGTGGTTGGCCATGTCGTCCATCATCTTGCGGTTGGTCTTCGCGAACCAGATGTTGTTCTTGAAGAAGTCGCAGTGGGCATAGACATGGGCGATGACGGTTTTGTGGTCCACGGGCAGATTGTCGTTAACGAGATAGGCGTAGCACGGGTCGTTATTGATCACCATTTCGTAGATTCGGCCGAGTCCGTACCGGTGCTGTTTGGCGAGCCGTTCGTACTCCATGCCGAACCGCCAGTGGGGATAGCGCTGCGGGAACCCGCCGTACGCGGCGACCTGCGCCATCTGTTCGGCGGTGATGATTTCAAACACGGTGGGATAGAAGTCGAGTTCCTCGCGCCGTGCGTATTCGGCTATGGTGTCGGCAAGGGCGGCGACCTCCCTGGGCAGTGTCATGTTCATGGGCTCGCTACCTGCCTTCGGAGAAGAACGCCTTGATGCTGTCGTAGATGTCGTCCTTGGTGTTGACGCGGGTGGTGAGCACGGTGGGTTCATTGCTGACGTGCTCGTTGAGCACGTTGATGAAGTTTCCGCTGCCGTACGCGCTGGCGACCTGGCAATAGCCGAACATGTTGGTGGCGGGCAGGAGATGTTCGGTGAGCATGGTGCAACACTCGCGGCTGTCGGATTCACTGCTGTTGTCACCATCGGAGAAGTGGAAGAGATAGATGTTCCATTCATCGGGCGCGTAGTTGTTTTCGATGAGCTCGCGTGCGAGTCGAAATGCGCTGCTGATGCGGGTGCCGCCGTCTTCCCGGATATGGAAGAAGGTCTCGCGGTCGACCTCTGCGGCGCGTACGTCGTGAACGATGTAGCGGCTTTCGATGCCCTGGTAGTTTCGCCGGAGCCACGCGTCGATCCAGAATGCCTCGAGGCGCACGAGCTCCTTCTGCTCGTCTCCCATGGATCCGGAGACGTCCATCATATAGATAATGACGGCGTTGGATTGTGGGCTGAGCACGGTCCGCCAACTGCGGTATACCTTGTCGCGGCGTTCGAACACGATGCGCGGCGCGGCCGGATTGTAGAGTCCGGACATGATCTGGCGCCGGAGGGCGCGTCGGAACGTCCGTTTGAAGTGGCGCAGGGATTCCGGGCCGGACTGGCGGATGCCGCTGTAGCGGTCCCGCTCGGAGGTGATGCGGTGTTTGCCCTTGGGTTGGATGCGCGGCAGGGCGAGCTCTTCACCGAGGATGTCGGCCAGTTCCTCGAGGCTGATATCGACCTCGAGGATGTGGTGTCCCTCCTGATCGCCGCCCGGTCCGACGCCCTCCCCGTTCGCATCGACCGTGTCACCGGGCTTGCCGTCGCCCTTGCCGACGCCGCCGTCGCTGTTGTCGCCATAGCGGAAACGGGGAAGATCGATGCCGCGGACCGGGATACTGACGTAGCGTTTTCCCTCGCGTCCGAGGAGCTCGGCGCGCGTGAGGAACTTGCGGAGATCGCTTCGGATGTTGCCCTTGACGATCTTGCGAAACCGCTGATGGTCTTTGTTGATTTGGAGAATCATGGCACGGGCCAACTTCGATCCGGCGCCGGGCGGTACGTCACGGCGTTCATCTCCTTACGCCGACGTGTCGACGTGTGAGCGCTTCGCGCGGCCCACGCAGCCCGCTCGGCGTGAAACGACTGTTGCGTGGGCGTTTGACGCTCGGCGTCACCCGCCGGAAACCGTTGGGCCGCGCTGGTGGCTATGTGTTTCCGTCGGGCTGCTATTCATCCTTGGTGTCGCCGCGGGCAAAGATGCTGGCGACATAGTTGAGCACATCGGTGGCGCTCGTCTCGTTGTAGCCGAAGTACTTGATGAGGCGTTGCTTCACGACGTCGATCTTGGCCTGCGTTTCGTCGTCCACGACGCCCGAGACCACGTTCTTGAGTTTGATGGTGTCTCGCTGATCCTCGAAGAGCTTGAGTTCGAGGGCCTTGTGCAGTCGCGCGTTGGTTTGATACTCGAACTTCTTGCCGTCGAGCGACAGCGCGCCGATGTAGTTCATGATCTCCTGGCGGAAATCGTCCTTGCGGCTTTCCGGAATGTCGATCTTCTCTTCAATCGAGCGCATCAGGCGCTCGTCCGGCTCCTCGTCCTTGCCCGTGTAGCGATTGCGCACCCGCTCGTGCTGTGTGTACGCACGAACGTTCTCGATGTAATTCGAGCACAGCCTCGCAATCGCATCTTCGTCCGCACTGATCGCCCGCTGAACCTCCGACTTGAGAACATCTTCGTATTCTTCCCGGACCAGACCCAGTAATTCCCGGAAGCGCGTTTTCAACTCTTCGTCGGTGATCAGACTGTGGTGCGCCAAGCCCAACTCCAACTCATTCATGACCATGAACGGATTGATGCAATTCTCCTGGATGGCCTGATCGGAAACCAGCGAGTTCGAGAGTTTGTCCTGTATGTATCGAGGGCTGATTCCCTGCATGCCTTCACGCGGCGCTTCATCCCGCAGTTCGCGCACCGAATCCTCGGTGAAGTTCGGGATGCTCTTGCCGTTGTACAGCTTCATCTTCTGCATCAAGCTCAGCCCGGCCTTCTTCGGTTCTTCAAGTCGTGTCAGCACGGCCCACATGGCCGCCGTCTCGATGGTGTGCGGGGCAATGTGGATGCCTCGGATGCGCTCCTTGTTAAAGTCTTTCTCATAAATGGCGACTTCGTCGTCGAGCCGAATGTTGTAGGGCACGTCGATTTTGATCGTCCGGTCTCGAAACGCTTCCATCAACTCATTGGATTGCAGCTTCTTGTATTCCGGCTCGTTGGTGTGCCCGATGATCACCTCGTCAATATGGGTCTGGGCAAACTTCTTGGGTTTGATTACGTGTTCCTGGGACGCCCCAAGCAGGTCATACAAGAAGGCCACGTCGAGCTTAAGTACCTCGATAAACTCGATCATGCCGCGGTTGGCAATGTTCAACTCGCCATCAAAGTTAAACGCCCGGGGGTCGCTGTCGCTGCCGTATTCGGCGATCTTCCGGTAGTTGATGTCCCCGGTCAGCTCCGTTGAATCCTGGTTCTTCTCATCCTTGGGTTGAAACGTGCCGATGCCGACGCGGTCCTTCTCACTGAGTATCAGCCGTCGCACCTTGACGTGTTCGATCACCTTGCTCCAGTCACCGTCGTACCGGACAAGCAGATCGTCGAACGTCCTGCGGCAGAACGGGTCCAGCGAACCTTCCACCGAAACGTGCCGGCCTTCGCCCAGATCTTCATTGATCTTGGCCAGCGCGGCACGGCGCGCCTCAACCGGAATCAGCTTGAGCGGCTCTTCGTGCATCGGACAGGGGTAGGAGATCACCTTGCCATTAGCGTCGGGCAACTCCCAGGAAAACGTATACAAAGTCCCCCCGTCCAGGCGCGAATAGTATTCAAGCCCTTTTTTGAGCAGCCGCGCGATCGTACTCTTGGATGAACCAACCGGACCGTGAAGAAGAAGGATTCGGCGTTCCGTTCCGTAATGCCGGGCGGCGGACTTGAAAAAATCAACCAGGTTCATCAGTCCGCGATCGAGACCGAAGATCGCATCGGCGCCGTCATCGAACGGATCCGCAAAGAACTTGTACC
>JBHHVO010000101.1:0-10316 GCA_046754365.1 Phycisphaerae bacterium
GACGCCGCGCTCCGGTGGGGTCGTGGGGGCCACGAGGCCGATGTGACAGAGGCCCGCGCGGTGTGCGACGGTCGCGGAGGCGTCGGCCTCGTCGATGGGCAGGTCGGGGAGGATGACGCCGTCGAAGCCGGCCGATGCGGCCTGGGCCATGAACGCGTCGACACCGACGCGGTGCACGATGGAAAAGGACACCATCGCGACGAGTCCGCACGCGACGGATGGGCGTACGGTCTCGGCGAGGGCGAACGCGTCGCGGAGGCGATAGCCGTGGGTGAGGGCGTGGTGGAACGACGCCTGTATGACGGGCCCGTCGGCGATGGAGTCGGCGTAGGGGAAGCCGATTTCGACGACGGCGACGCCGAGGTGATCGGCGCGGCGGATGAGGGCGGCTGCGGTGTCGGGGTCCGGGAACCCGGCGGTGAAGTAGGGCAGGAGCGCACCGTGTCCGGCGGTACGGGTCGCTCGCAGGCGGTCGTTCAGGCGGTTATTCGGGTCCATGGGGCGGTGGTCGAGTGTACCATAACGGCGCGTGGACCCAAACGTTTGGTCGCGCCGGGCGCGGCGTTGCAGCGTGTGTGGGGCGCCGGCCGGCTGGGGGTCGGCGGGCGGCCGCTGCGGGGGTAGCGTGTCAACATTTGGCGTTGCAATAGTTTGCGCGATGTCGGGGCGCGTTCGCGCACGGGTGGCGTTGTCGTGGACCGACGCCGACCGCGCGGGCGATGCGGTGGTCGGTTGCGTCGGCGCTTGTGGCGGGGTGTTGAAACATGTGTGGCGCCGGCTTGGGGGCCGTGGTTTCGACCGGCAGGATACCGGTCCCAGATCCGTCCGGCAGGATGCCGGTGCCACATCCGACCCGCGGGACGCCGGTCGCACATCCGGTTTGGGGCTGTTTTCGTGGGCTTGTTGTGCTATACTTGTTGCGGCAGAAGTCTCAAGGGAGTGGCTTCCATGCTCGGCCATGGAGTTCAAGTGGCTGAACCGTTGATGAACCCTTGGGAGGCTGACATTGGCCGCGAAACGACGTACTGACCCCGTTTGAGGTTGGCGGTCCGCGCGACCACACGCCGCCCACGTTGTGAACAGGGTTCCGTCATTTCCCTCCCGTCGGCATTGCGGCGGTTGCGCTTTTGAGATGAATGCCTTCTTGGCCTGCGCGTCGCCGCAGGCCTTTTTTGTTTTGTGGCCGGGGGGTACATGTCCGGTACGTGCCGGTATACTGTGCCCGCGATGCATCGGTATGTGTTGTTCGAAGATGACGGTTTCGTAGACCTGTTGCCGCTGGTGTATTGGCGGTCGGTGTTCGAACTCCGGTATGGTCGGAAGCTGCTGATTGATCGGGCGGCGGAACGACTCGGCGCACCGATCGGCGGCGTGTGGACGCGCGCGGGGCTGGCCAAGGTGGCGGCGCAGCGGTGCGCGGTGCCGGCGAACGCGCCCGCGGACGGCCGTACGGTGCTGGTGAACGGCCGGTGGATCATGGACGAGGGTGTGAAGTTCCCGCCGGGGCCGTGCGCGGGGATTGTCGAGTCGGACGACGGATCCGACGGCGAGGTGGCGTATGTGGTTTGCGACGATGCGCTCGCGTCGCGGATCGAGCCGGGGGATCTTCTCGACGCGGAGCGGAGGGCGGCGGTGCTTGCGGACTTGCCGCGTGAGCGTGTCGGCGGGCGCCACGTTCGGTTCGTTTGGGACTTCGTGACGCGGCTCGGGGACGCGTTGCGAGGAGACTGGTCCGCGGATGACGCGTCGATCGACAGCGAGGTCGATAAGCGGTGCACGCTGGAGCCGCGCGGATCCGTACACGTCGGCTACAACACGCATATTCACCCGACGGCGGTGATCGACGCGACGGATGGTCCGGTGTACATCAGCGATGACGTGCGTGTGGGGGCGTACTGTGTTGTTCACGGGCCGGCGTACATCGGTCCGGGTACGCGGCTGAACCCGCATGCATGGCTGCACGGCGGCAACTCGATCGGACCGGTGTGCCGCGTCGGCGGCGAGCTGGACGGCTGCGTGTTGATGGGGTGTTGCAACAAACAGCATACGGGGTTTCTCGGGCATTCGTTTGTGGGGAGCTGGGTGAATCTCGGCGCGGGCACGTCGAACTCGGACTTGAAGAACACGTACGGCAAGGTTCGGGTTCCGGTGAACGGCCGGGAGGTTGAGACGGGTGAGACGTTCATCGGCACGATGATCGGCGACCACGCGAAGACGTGCATCAACGCGACGCTGCCGACGGGGTCGGTGCTGGGTCTGGCGGCGGTGGTTGTGACAAGCCGTGTCACACCGAAGTTCGTGCCGTCGTTCGGCTGGGTCACGGACGACGGCGTGAAGGCGGGCGACCCCGGCAAGCTGCTGGACGTTGCGAGCGCGGTGATGGCCCGCCGCCATGTGGACATGACCGACGACGAGGTCGAGCTGTTTCTTGAGCTCGACGCCCTCGCGCGGACGTTCGAGAAGCAGATACGACACAAGTCTCAGGCATGATGGAGTGGCAACGATATGGTCACGATCGGAATGAACTACGACGTCGTGGAAGGCAAGGAAACAACGTTCGAGAACGCGTTCAAGAGGGTGGTCGCGGCGATGCAGGGCATCGATGGCCACGGCGAGAGCCGCATGTACCGCGAGATCGAGAATCCCCGCAGCTACCTGATCATCTCTCAGTGGACCGACAAGGGTGCGTTCGAGTCGTTTATCGCATCGGACACGTTTCGCAACGTCGCCCAATGGGGGAAGGAACAGATCCTCACGGGCCGGCCGCGACATGAAGTCTACGGCGGGTAGCGGGCCAAGGCGCGCGGACCGGTCTGGACCGGCGAGGGGTGGCACGTGCAAACTCGTGTGCGCGTGCGCCTCGGAGTTCCGGAGACACGGGTAAGCTACCGCTTGCTCATGCCACCTATCATGCGAAGTGTCGCGGAGTACCAGTGCGCGGACAACCTTGAATCTGCGGGTTCTGCTCAGTGCGCACCCGCGCACCGCGGACCCTACGAAACACCGTTCACCAGCGCCGGGTGCCCGATGGGGCGTCAGAGGGGCCAGGCGACCTGGACGAGCAGGTAGCCCGCGGCGAGTTCGCCGATGTATGCAAACACGGATCCGAAGTAGAGGATGCCGGTCGCGGACTGCGTCGCGCGGCGCCGTACGCAATCCGACACCATGTAGGCAAAGACCGCAACGGCGAGTAGGCCCAAACCTATCCGGAGCGTAAGGACGAGCCAGAAGCCTCCGAGGCGCGCGAGCACGGTGCGCGGGCGGTGCGGTGTCGGTGCGCGCGACGCCGGGTCGGACGCGGGTCTATACGCGGGTGGGTATGCGGCTGCTTGCGTTGGGGTGTGCGCCGGGGTGCCGATCTCGGTCGCGGTTTCGGCGGCAAGCGCGGCTGGGGGTTCGGCGCCGACCGCCGCGTCGTGATCGGGTGTATCGGAGTCGGCCGCGGCCCATGCGATGGTCAAACTGATGATGAGAAACGCGGCGCGGAGCCCCACGGCGATCGAGAGCATCCTGCTGAAGTGCCGGAGCGGGGCGATGGTCATGTTCGATGCCGTCAGGTATGCGTGACCGAGGAGCCAGGCGACGGTGATGCTGCCGAGGAGGAGCCCGCCGAGTGCGGCACCGATGACGATCATAACGCCGGTCGATCGATGATCGTCCGGTGTGTCGCGCAGGACCGGGAGCATGCACATGGCCGCGGCGGCGACGCCGCAAAGCCCAGCGAGCGCGCAGACGCCTCGGAACGACGCGCGCCACCGGTGGGCGAGCGGCGCGGCCATGACGACGGCGGCGGCACCGGTCGCGAGGAGCAGGCCGAGCACGGCGGTGGCTGCAGCGGCCGGCGGTCCGGTGGAGGCGGGCGCTCTCCAGATCGCGACCGTTACGAGGCACGCCGGCGCGAGCGCCAAGAGCCCGACAAGCCGGAGGAACCGCCACGCGATCTGCTCGGGTCGGCCGGTCGCGAGTACGACCAGGACACCGCCGGAGAGTGCGTAGCCAAACGCGGTGAGCACGGACGGTGTACCTCCTTCGCGCATGTCGCGGCGCCTCGACGGCGACGACATCCCGGACGGGCGCGACGCGTGGTGCGCGTGCCGGCCGCGCACATGTTGAGCGTATGGCGGCTGGCCCCGTGCCGGCCGTGGAAGCTCGCAGGGGGTGTCCGGCGACGACGTCCGCCACGGGGGACGGACGCCACATGGTGGGTGCCGCGCGGCATCCCAAGACCCGCTAAGCATGTACGCGTCCGCGGACGGCACGATAGAGGCGGCGGCGGCGATCCACAAGCGGTTGATGGTCCGGTCGCGGCGCGGCGGACTGCTTACGGCCGAGGACCGGTCATACGTACTGCGGATGTCATTGCACGTTCCCGTTTGCGTTGTGCGCTGCGTCGTCGCGGGGCGAGGGCGGCGGCAGTAGGACGGTAGTGTCGGGGTGCAGGGCTCGCCACTTGGCCAGGGGCATGCGCTCGGGTTGGTCGAGGAATGGGATGCTGCGTCCTCGTCGCGGTCCGGACACGGCGTCCATGGTGTTGTCGGAGAGCGGATACCACACGGACTCGGTGTCGCGGTCGTAGAGGACGAAGACGTTGTCCTTGGTGTAGCCGCTTGTGCCGAAGCTTACGACGCGGCCGTCGATCTCACGTCCGTACACGACGGACAGCTCGTCGAGTGGTCACCACCCGACGGTGACGGGTTTGCCGCCGACGGTGTCGTTGACGAGTTCGTGGTGGTCAAGGATCGTGACGGGGTATGCCCTTGCGTCGCCGTTGTGGGCGTAGCCGAGGACGATGGTGTCGTCGCCGTAGCCGAGTTCGCGAAGCCGCGGATCGTCGGCGGGGACGAACTCGGGATCGTCGATGGCGGCGATGCGGTCCCGGCCGATGCCGTATTGGAACGTGCGCGGATCGACCCGTGCGTCCGTGACGTCGAACCACTCGGTGCTGTCGTTGTCGGGGTCGTCGCGCGCCCAGAGGAGCGTCTGGCCGTCGCGTCTGATGATGGGTCGGTTATGCGGCGCGGCCATGCGGGGCGTGGCAGCGGACACCGCCGCCGCGCCGGTGCGAGGACCGTCGCCGACCGGCCACGCGGGGACACCCCAGAGCTCTATATAGACGTTCGCGGCGAGCACGAGGACGAGGCCGGCGATGAGCGCGCGTTCCCGGCCGGTGAACCGGCCGGCGCGGCGGCTGGTCGACGCGCTCGGTGTCGGCGGGTGTGTGCCGCCACCGCCGGCGGCCGTGTCGGGCTCATGTGTGTTTGATGCGTGCGGCATGTAATGCTCCTGTCGACGGCTTGCGTTTCGGTCGCGGCTCGCGTTGCGGTCCTGGCGGCCGTTGGGGGCTCCGGGCCGGTGGCCGTGTGTCCCTCAGCCCCCGCTCGTTTCGGTCGGGGTTCGTGTGAACAAGGGCCACGCCCTCGACGCGCCGTCGTTCCGGTCGGGGTTCGGAAACACCATGGCGGGCGCCGGCCGGGCGCCCCACGTCGCGCCGGCGGTGGGGGCGCCGGTGAACGTTGGCGGGTGACGGTCCCGCCCAGGCCCGCCACATCATAACGCCTCGTGGCGCAGCGTCGTACCCCGATATCGAGGGGATTGGCCATGGTGGCCGCGCCGGTTCCGGCGTCCCACCGGCCGGGACACCGGAGTGGGCGACAACGCGGGATGGACAACGCCATCGGCGCCTTGAGGGGTAGCGAGTGGGTTATCCGGTGTGACGCTCGGACCGGTGATCGGCGAAGCTTTGCGGTCTGGTGGGTGATCCGGCGAGCTTGTGCCTGGGGCTCTGATCAGGTCGTCGGGCGGCATCACGCCAGGTTACGCGCGACGAGCGCCCCGGTTCCGGTCGGGGTTCGGGATGACCGCGGGCCGAGCGCGAGCCGCGCCTCCGTTACAGTCCGGGTTCGGAGAGATCGTGACTGGCGTTGGTTTCCGGCGTGGCCTGAGCGGGATTCTCGGACGCGCCGGGGGGGACAAACGGGCCGGAGACCGCGGCGTCGCACCGCGTTCGTGCGTCCCGTTTCGACGAATAATGCGTCGCGCGCCGCGAATGCACAACCGGACGCCGCGACCGCGCGAGCGACGTGGGGTCATCACGTCGGGCTTGCCGGGTGCGGCGTGCGGTTGGGCGGGCGTTGTGTTCGGTGCCGGGTGCGGTGCTCGGTGTGCCGGGTACGGTGTGCGGTGCTGGGGCGTGGGCGGCGTGGCGGGTATGATCCGGGCGCAGCGTGCCGCGTGAGGGTTTTTGTATGTTCAGCGGGCTATTGTTTGTGCGACTCAAGGCCGCTGAGAATGCGCTGCGCGATGGGCGGCTCGATGAGGCGTACCGGCTCGCGACGACGCCGGATCTTCGCGCCCATCGGCGGGGCGCGGCGGTGCTCGCCGGTTTGACGGAGCGGTTCCTGGCGCGTGCACGCGAACATTTCCGCGCGGACCGGTTTGACGAGGCGCTGGCGGACGTGGCCAAGGCGGAAGCGGGGGGTGTCCAGGTGGATCGTGTCGCCGAGCTTCGCGATCAGATTTGCGCCGTGGCGGCGGAGGAGACGCGGCGAGAGGACGAACGGCGTCGGCATCGCGCCGCCGCGATGCGGCGTGTGGCCGACGGATCGCTCGCGGCGGGACGGCGAATCATGGAAGCGGCGAGTCAACGCGATCTTGATGCCGAGGCGGTGCGGCGGGACCTGGACCGGCGTGGTGAGGACGTGCATGAGGCGGTCGGTCAGGCCGAGCGGCTCATCGACGACGGTCGACTCGCGGCCGCGGCGGATCGGCTCGAGCGGGCTCGATCGATCGACCGGCACGACGCGCGGTTGGTGGGTGTCGAGCGGCGGCTTTGCGATGTTGTGTTTGAGCGTGTCCGCAACGCGATCACGCAGGGGCGTTTGCGTCGTGCGTCGGCGGAGCTGGCGTGCCTGCGCGCGATCGGCAAGGACCTTCCGGCGAGGCGGGAGCTCATGGACATGCTGTCCGCGGCCGGTGCGGCGGCGCGGGATGTGCGTGCGGCGCGGTACGGGGACGCCCGGCGGCACGCGCTGACGCTCGGGCGGCTTGTGCCCGGCGCGGCGTGGGTGGGGAAGGTGATCGAGCAGCTTGAGCGGATGGACGACCTGCGTGCGGAACTATGCGGCGGACCGCTGGGTGAAGAGGTCGACGGGGACGGTCCGCGGGCGGTGTCGGGCGACGTCGGCGCCGGAGGTGCGGGGCGTGTGCGTCGGGCGGATGCGCTGGCCGACACCGTGGCGATACCGGGCGGGACGCGTTCGCCCGGGTCACTGCCGGACCGGCTGCTGCTGCTCATCGACGGTGGCGGGAGTTACCTGCTGCAACTCGGCGATCGGACGTCGATCGGTCGCGCGGCGGCCGCACGGCTCGCCGATGTGCCGGTGTTCAGCGACCTGGCGGAGCGGCACGCCGACATCGCGCGTGTGGACGACGATTATTTCCTGTACAGCCGGCACGACGTCGAGGCAGGCGGGCGGTCGGGTAAGCAGCATCTGCTTCGCGACGGTGTGCGCGTGACGCTTGGCCGGAAGGCGAAGTTCACGTTCAAGAAGCCGAGCCGGAAGAGCTCGACGGCGGTGTTGGACCTGAGCGACACGACCAAGATGCCGAACGACGTGCGTCGGGTGGTGTTGTTTGCGCGGCACGCGACGATCGGCACGGGTCCGACGGCGCACATGACGTGCCGCCATGCGACGCCGCCGTTGATCTTGTTTGCGCGCGGCGGGTCGCTCTGGGTTCGTTTGAAGAACGACGGGCACGTGGACATGGAGGCGTACGAGCTCCGTATGGGCGCACCGACGGAGGTCGGTGGCGGGACGATGGTGTTGGAACCCTGGACCGTTCGCGGACCGGGCAGCGGCAAGGCATAGCGGCGCGGGTTTCGGGTTTTGCGGAGGCGGTTGGGGATAAGACGGGTGCGGCGGGACCTGGCGTCGGGCGTGTCGTGGGTGACATCCGACGCGTGCGCGTCGCGACGCTGTTGAGCATCGAGACATGGCGTATACATTCAAACACGGCGATCGACCGCTCGACGACTACACGATTCAGCGCGCCGTGGGCGCCGGCGGATTCGGCGAGGTGTACTACGCCGTGAGCGACGGCGGGCGCGAGGTCGCGCTCAAGTACCTCCATCAGAACCCGCAGGTGGAACTCCGCGGTGTGAGCCATTGCATCAACCTCAAGAGTCCGCATCTCGTGTCGATCTTCGACGTCAAGAAGAACGCGGAGGGGCAGTACATCATCGTGATGGAGTATTGCTCGGGTCCGTCGCTACGCGACTTGCTCATCGCCGAGCCGAACGGGCTCGGGCCGCAAAAGGCCGCGTTCTTCGTCCGCGAGATTGCGAAGGGGCTGAGCTACCTGCACGACCGCGGCATCGTCCACCGCGACCTCAAGCCGGGCAACATCTTCTACGACGACGGGTATGTGAAGATCGGTGACTACGGTCTGAGCAAGTTCATCTCGGTGTCACGCCACAGCGCGCAGACCGCGAGCGTCGGGACGGTGCATTACATGGCGCCGGAGATCGGATCCGGGAACTATTCCCGCGGCATCGACATCTACGCGCTCGGTGTCATGTTGTACGAAATGCTGCTCGGGCGTGTGCCGTTTGAGGGCTCGAGCATGGGTGAGGTGCTCATGAAGCACCTGACGAGCCAACCCGCCGTGGACGATCTGCCGGAGCCGTTCGGCCGGGTGATCCGCAAGGCGCTCGCGAAGGATCCCAAGGACCGCTACGCGACCGTATCCGACATGGTCGATGAGCTGCTGGCGGGCGAGGAGGTGGAAAAGAGCCTCGCGGGCTTTGCGCCGCAGAGCCTCAACGCGGCGGTTGCGCGGGGGGGGCTGGCACCGGCGGACTCGCCGATGCCGTCGCCGAACCCGATGCCTGGATACGCGCGCGACTTCGACCGGCCTGCGTCGCCGGGTCATGGTCCCCCCCCACCACCGGGGGACGGTCCGCCCGTGTCACCGGTGCTGCCGCGCCGGCGCGCGCACGGTCCGCCGCTGGCGGTACCGTTGTCGCCGCGGCTCGCGCAACGTATGGAGCGCGTTTCCTCGAGGATCGAGAAGCGGATGGCGCGGCTTGCGGGCCGAAGACCGCCTCGCGAGCGGCGGCCGCATCGACCTCACGGGCGGCACGACGCCGCGCCCGTTGCGGCCGTGCCGGTCGGACCGCGCGCGCACGTGTTCAAACGGCGCATGTTGTGCGCGGTGGTTGCCGTCGGGGGTTCGCTGTGTGCCGCGTTGCTGGCGGCCATCGCGACGAATCATGAAGCGCCGGCGATGGCCGCGGGGCTTGCGACGATGGGGATGTTCGCGGGCATCTCCGGGTCGTCGCGGCTGCTGCGGCGGATCGGGATGGCGTCCGACCCGAGATGGTCGCAGGGGTTGGTTCGGTTGTTGTGCACGGCGCCGCTCGTCGCGCTCGGGATGTCTCCGATGCTCGCGGCGTCGAGGTGGGACGACGCGGGCCTGGCGGTCTTGATCGGCCTGGGGTTAGTCGTGCTTTTGGGCGACTGGGGCAAGGAGCGTAGCCTTGGCGCCGAGGGGCAGCTACGCCTCACGACGGCGGCGTGGACGGCGTTCGGCGCGGTCGTCGCAACATTGGTGGCGTGTCTTCTGGCGAATGAGGAGCCGGACGCGTTCGTCATGGTGAGCGGCACCGTCGCGGCGACCGTCTCGCTGCTCATCCAGGCCACGACGTGGTGGATGCACGGTACCGCGGGCGCCGGCACGGCGTTGGCGTCACCCGCGGCACATGATGCGGGCGCGGGCGCCGATGCGACGCCGGCGGCGCAGGACGCCGAGCCGCGTGTGGGCGATGCGCCGGCAGCGCACGCCGCCGTATCGCCGCCGCATGCGGCGACGGCGTACGCGGGGCCACCGTATGGGCAGCCGTACGATCCGGGGTCAGGGCATGCCGCCGCGCGCGACCCGCGTGTCCGTTGGGGCGCGACGCGGGCGTTCTGGGGTGTGGTGGCGTTCATCCTGATGGGTGGCGGGCTGGTGACGCTTCTCATCGCGTGCCTGGCGGGTCGGGGTTTTGATTATGACAAGCGGACGGGCGTCGTACTCGCGTGTATTGCGTGCGGATCGGTCATGACGTTCGCCCTGCGCAAGACGACCGCGATGAAACGGATCGGGTTCTGGCGCGAGACGCTCCGGCCGATGCTCATCACCGTGACGCTGTTCTGCATCGGCGCCGCAATCACGGGCCTTGCTCGATACCAGCATGTCTGGCGGGACGAGGCGATTGCGGGATGCATTACCGGGTTGGTGATGTCGTCGCTGTTGTTTCTGTTCCTTGTCGCGCT
>JBHHVO010000102.1:0-10286 GCA_046754365.1 Phycisphaerae bacterium
CCGGTCGGGACGGCGACACTGGACGCGCGGGAGGTAATCCGGCTCGCGGCATCCGCGGAACAATACGCACAGCATCCGTTCGCCCGCGCGATCGTAGCGCAGGCCCGCGAGTGGAACATCCAGCTTGCGGAGCCGACGACGTTTTCCAACGTACCGGCCCGGGGCGTGGCCGCCCGGATCGACGATCGCGACATCCTGGTCGGTGGGAGCGGCTTGCTTCGCGAGCGGGGTGTCGACATCAGTCTGGTCGCGTCCCGGCTCGAACGCGTTGTGATGGACGGGCAGTCCGCCGTCCTGTTGGCGGTGGACGGCGCGTGTGCCGGGTTGATCGGGATCTCGGATCGCATACGTACGGAGGCGTCCCGCGCGATCGAGGGTTTGTCGCAGCTCGGTGTCGCGACGGCGATGGTGACGGGTGACCAGGCGGTGACGGCCACGGCGGTCGCGGGCGCGATCGGTGTCGGCGACGTGCACGCGGAGATGTCGCCGGAAGACAAGTGCGCGCTTGTGCAGGCTCGGCGGGATCAGGGACAGTGTGTCGCGTTTGTCGGAGACGGCATCAACGACGCACCGGCGCTGGCGACGGCGGACGTGGGCATCACGTTCGCGTCGGCGACCGACGTCGCGGCCGGGGCGGCGGATGTTACGATCCTCCACGACGATCTCATGCGGCTTCCGGACGTTGTCCTGCTCGCGCGGCGCAGCGTACGGGTCATCAAGCAGAACCTGTTCTGGGCGTTCTTCTACAATGTCGTCGCGATTCCCGCGGCGATGCTCGGCAAGGTGACGCCCGGCGTCGCGGCGGCGGCGATGATGTGCTCATCGATCAGCGTCGTGCTGAACTCGCTGCGCCTTCGGCGGACTCATCATGCCGGCGGCGCGACCGAATCCCACGCGGCGTCGCACGGCGCACAGGCAAGCTCGTAGCACACTTGCGCCCACCGCGCGGGCGCGACCCGCAGCGGCCGACACTGTTCGCTGTCGTGTAGCGCCGAAGTAAGGCCCGGGATCGGCGAAAAGTCCCGGCTAGAAGAGCCCGCCAAGCAGCCTCAAGACGACCGCGAGAATGACTGCGTTGAGCAGCGTGGAGAAGAGAAAGTCGATCGTCGGATCCATCCTCGTCACTCCTTGTCCGGCGTCGGGCCTACGGCACGGATACCGCATGTCATGGTCATGTCATCGCCGTCAACCCGTGTCGAGAAGACGCGGTGCCGCGACCCCGGCGCCGGCCCGAGGCGTATGTTCTGAGCGCGTGTACGAAACGCCGCGGACGGAGCCGGAACCTGTCGGGCGCGGCGCAGGCTCGAGCGATCCAAAGTCCGCGTGCATTACGCTCCGCGCGGTCGGCAGACGGCGCCAGGTACCATCGGACATGGTGCGTGTTTTTCGACAGGAAATCGGCACAAACCCCCGCGTCAAACGGTAGGGAATGGCTCAGCCGGCGATACGTCGCGGCTACGACACGCCCGAACCACGACACTACGAGACTTCCAAGTGTGTTGCGCTCGGCACGAATCCGCTGCGCAGCGTGTTCTCCGTGATGCATCGGGCGTCCATGAAGTGCAGCAGGTAGTCCCACGACCCCGCCTTGACACCCGTGCCGCTGAGGCGGAACCCGCCGAACGGCTGCGCGTCGACCTGGGAGCCGGTGATCTTCCGGTTGATGTAGAGGTTGCCGACGGCGAATGCGTGCCGCGCCAGGTCGATGTGTCCGGGGTTGCGCGAGAACACGCCGCCGGTGAGCGCGTAGCGCGTGCCGTTGGCGATGTCGAGCGCGTCGTCGAAGTCGACCGCACGCAGGACGGTCAACACAGGCCCGAAGATCTCCTCCTGCGCGATCCGCGCAGTCGGCTCGGCGTCGACGAAGACGGTGGGCGGCACGAAGTACCCGTCGCCGCATTCGGGCGGCAGCTCGGCTTGCACGAGTAGCCGCGCCTCGTCCCGCCCGATGTCGATGTATGCGTTGATCCGGTCTCGCGCGGCCGCGTCGATGACCGGCCCGACAAACGTGGCGGGCGCGTCGGCGGGACCGATGACGACGCTCCGTGTCGCATCGACGAGCCGATCGCAAAACGCGTCGTGCACGTCGGGCAACGTGATGACGCGGCTGCAACTGCTGCACTTCTGACCGGCATAGCTGTACGCGGACTCGACAACGGCCTGCACGGCGCCCTCAACGTCGGCGTCGTCGTCGACGATGATCGCGTTCTTGCCGCCCATCTCGACGATCATCTTCTTGATGAACGATTGTCCGGGCCGCACGGTAGCCCCGGTGCGGATCACATCCGCGCCGACGGCGCACGAGCCGGTGAACGCGACGAGATTAACGTCGCCGTGCTCCACGAGATGGGCGCCGACGCTCGCGCCCTCGGCGGGAAGGTAATGCACGACGCCGGGCGGGAACCCGACACCGTGCAGGATCTCCACGAGCCTCGCCGCGACAACGGCCGCCTGACGCGCCGGCTTGATGACGACCGTGTTGCCGGCCGCGAGCGCGGCGCTCGTCATGCCGGTCAGGATCGCGAGCGGGAAGGTCCACGGTGATATCACGACGCAGACACCCTTGGGCGTGTAGCAGAGCGTGTTCGCCTCGCCGGGAACGTCGCGCCGACGGGGGTGGGTGTCGATCCGCTCGATCTGATCGGCGTAGAAGCGGCAGTGGTCGATCGCCTCGGTGACGTCGGCGTCGCCCTCGCGCCAGGGTTTGCCGCTCTCGAGGATCATCGTGGCCGCGAGCTCGAACCGGAACACCTCCATGCGGTCGGCGGCCTGGCGCAGGAGACCGGCCCGCTCGGCGGCGACCGTGCGGCGCCACTCGGGGAACGCCTTCCGTGCGGCCGCGACGGCCCGGTCGGCGTCGGCGGCGCCGGCGAGCGCGACGC
This sequence comes from Phycisphaerae bacterium, assembly GCA_046754365.1. Lineage (GTDB taxonomy): Bacteria > Planctomycetota > Phycisphaerae > UBA1845 > UBA1845 > JBHHVO01. The sequence goes on from JBHHVO010000102.1 coordinate 2,883, forward strand.
GTCCGATGACCTCGGACGGAGCGGACGGATTGTGCGATATGCAGGACGTCTCCGTCGTGACGCGCCGCCCGTTGATGATCAGCGGGTAGGCTCGGTCCAATGCGCCGCGGACGTACTTAATGGCGCCGGCCATCTTGGTTCTGGCGGTCTCATCCGCGAAATCCGTATGCGACGCGTTCGTGAACGTGGACATCGGCTCCTCCGGATCGGTGTTTTCATAGTGCCTTCGCGGCAACGGGCTGCTTGGTGGACGGGCGAGATCGGGGTCGGCGAGGAGCTTGTCGTGCAGGTGGCGCTCGCCGAACCCCTGCTTGAGGAAGCTGTCGTTGGACGTGTTCTCCAGGAGCCGGCGGATGAGGTACGCCATGCCCGGCATGAAGTCGCCGACCGGCGCGTAAACGCGGACGCACCGGCCCAACCGCACCATCGCCGTCTTGAGCGGGTCACCCATGCCGTACAGCATCTGGACCTCGTATTGGTTCGGCGCGACACCGCACGCTTCGGCCGTGGCGAGCACGACCGCGAGCGAACGAACGTTGTGACTTGCGAACGCGGGGCGGACGAGGTCGGCGTGGTCGAGCAGTGTCCGCGTCATGCGTTCGTAGCACGCGTCGGACGCCCACTTGTCGGTCCAGACGGGCGGCGGCTTGTGGGCGCACACGGCGGCGGCGGTTTCGGCGTCCCAATACGCACCCTTGACCAGGCGGATCGTGAAGCGCGTCCCGCGGCACCGGCCCCACGCGAGCAGGTCGGCCAGGTCCCGCTCGCCGTGGACGAGATACGCCTGCACGACGATGCCGACATCGGCCCAGTCGCGAAACTCCGGCTCCATGAAGATCGTCTTGAAGAGCTCGAGCGTGAGCGCGCGGTACCGGGATGATTCCATGTCGATGTTGACGAGCGCGCCGGCCCGACGGGCGCGCCGCAGCAACCGCCTGAGCCGCTCGCCGGCGACGCGGATCGAGCGCTTGGGATCGATCGGATCCAAGTGCGGGTCGAGCCCGGTGAGCTTGATCGAGACGTTTACGCGCGGCATCGGGCCGTGGGCGTCGTCGTCGATGACCGGTCGGCGTGGCCAGCGTCGTGCGGCGTCGGCGACCGCGTCGATGAGATCGAGATACGCCTGGAGGTAGCGGTCGGCCTGCGCATCACTGATCGTGGATTCGCCCAGCACGTCGAGCGTGCATGCCATACCGCGGGCGCGCAGGCGTTCGATCGTCGTGATCGCGTCCCGCGGGTCGCACCCGGCGATGAAGCGTCCGGCCATCCGTGTCGCGCCGAACCGGGCGACCGCGGCGACGGCGCGATCCCGCACCGCGGCGAGCGGCCCGGGGCGCAACAACGCGTCGGCGACGCGGCCGAGGGGACCGATGTCCCGGTGGAAGTACGCCCGCAGGTGCGCCACGATCGCGGCGACGCTCCGAAGCGACGGCAGGCAGTCGACGAACTGAAACGCCCGCGTCTTGATGCGTTCGTCGGCGTCGATGGCGCGCGTGAGGCCTTCGAGCCACCACGCCTGCTGCCACACGCGTGGGGCGGCGGCGCCGGCCGACTCGAAGATTTCGCACCCGATGTCACGAGCGCGATCGTTGAGTTGACGCGACAGGGCCATGAAAATCATCCGTGATGGGTCACACTCCGCGACCGCCGGCGTCCGTGACGTTCTAGCCGGCCGCGATTGCCGATTTGTAGCGTCGGCCCCCCGTGGCCGACGTAGGCTGCCGAGACGGTTTCGAATGCCAACGGCCGCCACGGGGTGCGGCCGCTACATCATGTATGATCCCGAGCTTGTGGGTCCTCCGCCGAATCTGCTACGGACCGCGAGCGTCGGCGACGTCCGACAGCGTGACGATGTCGCGGGCCGTCAGGAACACGAGGCGGCACGCCGTGACCGGGCGCCGCCACATGCGCGACACCGCGCGTGCGTACAGGTTCATCTGCATGCGATACCGCTCGGCGCGATCGGCGAGTGCGCCAGGGCCGACGGCGTCCGTCTTGAAGTCGACGATCTCGATGCCGCCGTCGACCGGTAGGATACCATCGACAATGCCGCGCACCAGCAGGTAGTCGTCGGGCAGATCGCCGACGGTGGGGTCAAACAAGTCGGGCGTTTCGGCTGCGATGTAGGGGAACTCGCGCCGGTAGGCGCGGCCCGCATCACCGATGGCAACGGCCAATGGCGTCGAGACGAACCATGCCAGCGCGCCGACGTCGACGACGTCCGTTTCTTGCTCCGAGAGCACACCCGCGGCGACGAGCCGCTGGACTTGCCGCACGACGCCGGCGTGATCGCGCGCCGAGGCGAAGTCGAGATGCTGCAGCACGCGGTGCATGACGATACCACGCCGCGCGGCGGCGCCGGCCCCGCCGATGGCGCGGTCGGCGGTCCGACCGGTGGCTTCGTCGGCGTCCGGATCGCCGGCCCGGTCGACGGTCGGATCGGCGGGCGGCGCGGCAGACACGTCGAACGCACGATCGACGACCGGTCGTCCGGCGCGTTGGTCCGGGTCCGTCGTGAAGTCGTGCGCACCCTTGAACGACGTGGCGCCGATCGCCGCGGGGACCGACGCCGCCGCGAGCGATGGGTAGACGTAGTCGATCCGCGCGAGCACCGCCTCGACGTCGGGATCGTTCGATGCGTGCGGCTCCGCGGCGGGCAAGGGCGCACATTGCGCGGCTGCGCGCAGGCACGCACCGGTGTCGCTGTCGTCACGTTGCTCGATGGACCATGCCGCCATTTCGTCGGGTTCGTGGATGCTGACGCGAAACACCGGATCCACTGTGGGATCAGCATCGCCGCGTGTACTGCACGTACCGGCCGACGCTCCAGCGCCTGGCGCGGCGTCGCCGGCCGGCGGATCGGGCCAGCGCACGGTCCCCGGTGGTGCGTCGCCGAGCGCGGGCAAGAGCCAGTCGAGCGGCTTCATCGCAGTCGCCAACTGCAACAACGAAGGCGCGGCGGGCGCACGCGCGTCGTTGGGTTCGGACGACGTGTCCGCGCCGGACGGCGCGTGCGACGCGGGCGTCAGGTCGGGCGCCGAGGGTACACCCGGGACGAGCGCGGATTCGGTGGTCGCCCCCGGCACGGCCCGCGCCGCGTCGACGCCGCCGCGCACATCGCGGTCGGTACCGACGAGGATGAGCTTGTCGCGAGCGCGCGTCATGGCGACGTACAGGATCCGCAGCTCCTCCTCGCGCGTGACGCGTTCCGTCTCGACGACGACGTTCACATGCGCCGCGGACGGATACTCGATCATGCGTTCGGTATCCACGACGCGAAGCCCGATGCCGGCGTCGCGTTCGAAGATCATTGATCCACTGCGGTCACCGAGGTTGAGCCTGGTGCCCAGCCCCGCGACAAACACGATGGGAAACTCCAGCCCCTTACTGCGGTGGATGCTCATGATGCGCACGACGTCCTCGGCCTCACCGATCGCCGCCGCGGCCCCGAGTTCCTGACCTTCCGCCTCGAGCGATTCGATGAACCGAAGAAAGCGGTGTAAACCCTGGGCCTTGAACGTCGCGAACTGCCGCGCCCGCTCGTGGAGTTTGACCAGGTTCGCCCGTCGCTGGGCGCCATGCGGCAAGCCCGATACGTATGCGAGGTAGCCGGTTTCTTCGTATAGCGTCCACAGTACGTCGGCGAGCGGGCGGCGCCGGAACGCCAGGCGAAACCGCTCGATGCGATCCAGGATCCGCCGCACACGGTGTGGCAACGCGTCCGGCGCGTTGTGTGTGTCGGGCTTGTGCGCGGTGGCTCCAGCCGCATCTACGGAGGCCGCACCGGCTGCGCACGCGTCAACCGCATCGACATCCGGTGTGTCCGCACGGGTACCCGCGCACGCCCGCACCGCGGCGTGAAACGGCATGTTCGGATAGCCGTAGCGGACCTCGACGAGGTCATCCTCGGAGAGCTTGTCGCCCATGATGCCGCTGCGGAGCACGGCCGCGAGCGGGATGTCCTGCTGGAGATTGTCGATGGTTTGGAGCGCGGCCATCACGTCGCGGATTTCCAGGGCGCCGAAGAGCGAACCGCCGACGTCGGCGTAGGCCGGAATCCCCATCGACGCGAGCATGGACGCGACGCGCTCGGCGTCACTCTTGGCGGCCCGCAGCAGCACGACGACGTCGCGGTACGCGGGTGCGCGACCGTCAATGCGGATCTCGCCGCGATCGATCAGCGCGCGGATGCGCAAACCAATGAGAAATGCCTCGCGTTCGATCGGTCGCCACCGCGACGGGTCGCGCGCGTCGGCGACGCCGCGCTCCATCGCGTCGGCTCGCGCGGCGGCGACACCCGCGTCGCCCTGCGTGGCGGCGTCTGCGCCCGATCCAGCGTGCGTGCCGGATGCGGCGTCGTGTTCCGGTACGGTGTCCGCATCGCCGTCGCTTGGCCAGATGCGCTCGAGCAGGTGCAGCTCCACCGGATGCGGTACTGCGCCGTCGTCACGCGCCCGTCCGCACCGCAGCTCCGCAGCCTCGTCGTATACGACCTGTCCGAACCCGGACCGCATGAGCCGACGGAACACGACGTTGACGCCGTCGATGATCTCCCGCCGGCTGCGGAAGTTGGTCTGTAGCGCGATGAGGCGACCGCCGGCCGGCGGCGGCGAACACGGATGTCCCACGCCGCCCGCGTCCGCGCGGGCACCGTCGCGAAATGCATTCCCGCGCGCGGTGAAGATCGCCGGCTCGGCCAGGCGAAACCGGTAGATGCTCTGCTTGACGTCGCCGACGGCAAAGAGGTTGTCGGGTCGCTCCGGGTCCAGCTCGGTGCTGACCAGCCGGATGATCGCCTGTTGCAGCGGGTTGATGTCTTGGAACTCATCCACGAGCACATGGGCGAACCGCTGTTGGAGCGACCGCGCGATCGCGCTGGGCTTGTCGGGGTCGCCGTCGGCTGCGAGCAGCGTGTACGCGAAGCGTTCGAGATCGCCGAAGTCCATCGCGTCGGCGCGCCGTTTCGCCGCGGCGTACTCATCGCGGAAGCGGCGGACGAGCATCGCGATCGTCGCGACGTACGGTGCGATCCGTTCGAGCCCACCGCGCCACGCGTCGACCGAGAACAGTCCGTAACGCCGTTGGACACGATCCCGGAACGAATCCTTGATTCGCCGCACATGCGCCGACGCGCGATCCCTGGCCCGGCGGCCTTCGACGTCCGCGGCGTCGAGGCGCTTGGAGCCGCGTACGCGCGGCCACGCGTAGCCGGCGATGGCATCCCGGACCTGGTCATATGTACCCAGGACCGATGCATCCTCGTCCGGCGGGACGTCGAGCCGCGCCAGCCAGGACGCGACGGTTTGTGCGTAGTCTCGGATGGGTTCGGCGTAGGCGCGGCCCGCGGTGTGCGCGGCATTGAGGGTTGCGGCGGTCGCGTCGGCGTTGTCACGTTGCAGCCGCAGCTCCCAGCGCAACCCGGCGATCGTAGCCGCCACGACGCGTTCCGGATGCGTCGCGACCGCGGCGACCGCGTCATCGAGCCAGCGGTCCGGATCGGGTAGGGATTCCACGAAGTCCGCGAGCTTGAGCACGAGGTCGGAGATCCGGCCGTCGCGACCCAGTCCGTAGTCGTCCACCAACGCCACGAACATCCGGCCGAGCGCGTCGTCGTTCACACGGGGTCCCTGGGTTCCGCTTGGCCGCGACCGCTCTGCCGTCGCGTTCGGCTGCGGTGCGCCCGTGTCGTCGCCGGTCTGTCGTGCCGGTGCGCGCGGCGGGTGCGGGCGGTCCGCGGTGATCGGGTCGCGTGTTCCCAGTGGATGCGCCGGATCGAGGCACTCGGCATAAAGGTCTGAGAACATGTGGTCGCGTACGTCTCGGCGCAAGAGCAACGCCGCGTCGGCATCGAGCAGTTGCGCGGCCGGATCGACCCCCGCGTCGGAAAACCAGCGGCGCACGACCCACAGGCAAAACGCGTGAATCGTGGATATCCGGGCGGTGTCGGCGAGCGCGACCTGCTCGGCGAGGCGTTCGTCGCCGGGCCGGTGCGTCAGGCGCGTGCGGATCGCGTCGACGATACGCGCGCGCATCTCCGCCGCGGCCGCGTCCGTGAACGTGACGACCAGGAGCTCATCGATGTTGCACCGCTGATCTGGCGATACATCACATACGAGATGGGCGCACCGCTCGGCGAGCACGGCCGTCTTGCCCGATCCGGCGGCCGCGGAGACGAGGATACTGCGTCCCGTCGTCTCGACGGCCTGACGTTGATCCGTTGTCCAAGCGATGTTCGGCACGCCGCCGCTGATTATAGCCCCAACGACGCCGCATGGGGGATGCGCGTTTCGATCGGCACCCCGCGGATAGCGCCTCGTCACGGCGACCGCGCCGGGTCGTGCGGTGCGGCGGAACCGCGCCGCGCGTGCCGGTCCAGAGACACGCGGCCTCGCGCCGCCAAGCGTGGCCGGTCGTATGTCCGAGAAGCCCGCGCCTGGAGGTGACACCACCGGTCTGATGCGCCGATTCAACTGCGTCGTGGGGATCATATCGTAGATTGCAGATGTACGTCACGGGGCTTTCCGGTGGGGACTGGAGTACACGGGTCCGCACAGGCCGGTCGTCACGACGCGCGCGTCCGACGCTATGCCGTCGCGTCGCGTCGCCGTGTCGGCCGGCTTGTTCGCGGTGTGTTTCCCGGACCGTCGCCGCCGATCGTGGGGGTCGGTGCACGGCTACGGTCCTCCGCGCTCGGTTGGGGTAGACAACTGTGTACACCAAGAGTCCGCTTCCCCGGCGCTTGGCGCGCCGCGCGGCCGGCCTCGCGCTCGTCGCGGTGTCGGGCTGCGGCGATCTGCTCGGCCCGGACGGCCAGCAGACGCGTCAGACCCTCAGTCTCAACGCGCTCGACGTCGAAAACAACGCGACGTTCGTCGAGACCGGGCAGAACGACCGGTTCGCGACGGCCGACCTGATCGCATTGGCCGACGAAGAGCAGATCATCAGCGGCCACATCGAAGACGCGACCAGCGTCGACGTCTACGACCTCGGTCCGATTGCGATCGGTGACCGTATCGTCGTGGATCTCGTGACGTCCGAATCGCTCAAGGGCGCGATCGCGATTTTCGACGACACCGGAACCGCCATCCTGGTCAACGACCACCGCAACGTATACCTTGGTCGGAGCGACCCGTTCGTGGACATCATCAGCATGCACAACACGGATGCGTGCTACGTCGCGGTGGCCCCGACGCCCGGGTTCCCGTCCGCCGGCCCGTACGCCCTCGTGGCCACGAAGCAGCGCGGCGTGCCGCTGCCCGAGCAGCGGCCGGACACGATCCTCCTCGACTTCTCCGGCGCCGTCGGCATCGCGTTCGGCGGCCGACCGCCCGTCGACATACCGCCGTTCGACGCCGCGCGCCTGGCGCCCCGGTTCGCCGGAGAGACCGACGAGCTCACCGCACG
>JBHHVO010000103.1:0-10256 GCA_046754365.1 Phycisphaerae bacterium
GGCTGGCGCAGCGCGGTCTCGATTGTCGCGACATTTCTGATTGTGCTGGTGTTCTCGCATGCGATCCCGAACGCTTGGGCGAAGTATTCCGGGCATTGGCTCGTGGTGGCGTTTCTTCCGGTGCTGCACGGCGTTCGTGTGGTAGCCTTGCCGCTCATCGTCGTGCTGAAGGTGTTCGACCCGCTCGTGCGCCGCCTGGCGGCGGTTCCCGCGCTGGACGCGAAGGCGTACGCGGACGAGATGGAACGGCAGATCCTCGACGCCGTGAGCGAAGGCGAGCGCCACGGCGCCGTCGACGAAGAAGAGAAGGAGATGATCGAGTCGGTCATTGAGCTCCGCGACACGCCGGTGGAGAAGATCATGACGCCGCGGACCGACGTCGTGGCGATCGCCAAGGACAGCGATCTGGCCTCGGCGAAGGAACTCATCCGCGTAACAGGCCATTCGCGGATACCGGTGTATGACGACACGATCGATACGATCCTGGGCGTGTTGTATGCCAAGGACCTGTTGCAGCTTGACACTGCGTCGTCGTTTGATCCGACGCGTGTCATGCGCAAGGTGTCATTCATTCCCGAGACCAAACACGTCCGCGATCTGCTCCACGAATTCCAGGAGCAGAAGGTGCACATCGCGGTGGTGCTGGACGAATACGGCGGCACGGCGGGGCTTGTTACGATCGAAGACATCCTTGAGGAGCTCGTCGGCGAGATCGTCGACGAGTACGAGGCGGCCGAACCGGCGCCGATGAAGCGGATCGACGATTGCACGGTGGAGGTGGATGCGCGCATGAGGATCGACGACCTGAACCACGAACTGGATACGCGCCTGCCCGAGGACGGTGACTACGAGACCATCGGCGGATTCGTGTTCAGCACGCTCGGCAAGGTGCCGACCATCGGCGAAGAATGCGCGCATCACAACATAGCGATACAGGTGATCGGCGCTGAACCGCGCCGCGTCACGCGGTTGAAACTGCACATTACGCGGTCTTCCGACAACGGGGGTCACGACGCGTAGTCGGTCTCCCGGTGTCGCAGTTGCCGATGTCTCCGTTACGTCGGCACGAGCGGTCTACCGCGAGCGCTCTGTGACACTTTGCATGATGGGTGGTATGGGCAGGCGTTGGTTTGCCCGTGTCTTCAGACGTCCGAGGTGCACCGGCAAACAAGTTTGCCCATGCGCCCCGTTCGTGTCACGCTCACATCCACACGAGACACATGCCGGCGGTGTGTCGTGTTCCGGCATACGCGATGTTCCATGCGTGCGGTTGTCGCTGCGACCGGTGCGCTTTCGTGCGCATGCCATCGCGTTGCAAGATTCCAAACCGTGGCGCCGGCGCCGGGTGTGACACCGGGATCTTGCCGGCGAGAACCCGGGCTCTCAGCGCATGTCACACGTCTTTCCACGGGGCGTGGGGACGCGCTTCGGGCGCAGCACGTCGCCGGGGGGCGCCGTGCCGGCGGGTCATGCAGACCCACGTGTCACGCGACGCCGGCAAACGGGCGGATCCGGCTGGTGAGTCGTTCGAGCGTCACCGGCTTGGCGAGATCGATCGGCAGAAACACGCCGTGGTTGTGATCGCTCGCGAGGATCACCATGCGGTCGTGGACGACGTCGTAGCCGGTGTCCTGGGGTTGGTGTCCGCAGACGAAGAACGCCGCGTCCAGTAGGTCGCTGAGGCACTCGAGCGCCGCGTCGGTGTGGTAGCGTCCCCACACGAGCTGGTACGCGGCGCCGCCGTCGGCGAGATCCGCATCATCCGGTTCGCGGGAGAAGACGGTGACGTCGAACGACGGCAGCGCTCGCGGGCTCGGGAGTGAATGGGAGAGGAACACGCCGTTCGCGGTGCGGCCGGCGAGCGGGAGGGAACGGATGAACGTGCGTATCGCGTCGGTGACGCGGTCGCCCTGGGGCCCGTAGGCGCGGCGCACGGACGCGTCGAAATCGGCGGTCACGATGCGGCCGTGTTTAGTGTTCTCGTGTCCATTGAATTGGGCGAGTTCGTGGTTGCTCTGCAGAAAATGGACCTGGTCGGGGAACGCACACTTCCAGCGCGCGGCGTCCAGCAGGACCTCGTGCGATGTGTCCTGCCCGTGTAGGGTTTCGACCTCTTCGTGGATCACTTCGTGCAGCATGACGTGGCGCGCGCCGGCGTGGTCGAGGTCGCAATACTTCTGAAGCTTCGCGAAGTTGCGGCGGTGGCCGTGGAGATCCCCCGTCATGACCACCTGTCCGTAGTCGGGGAACCTCAGCAGCGATCCGTCACGGAGCGGGTCGTCCCGGTTCTGCGCCGCGGCTTCATGGAATGTATCGACGGCTTGCGCTGCGTCCGTCATGGGGCCTCCTCAACGGGCTGGTCGCCGCGTTGGTCCGGGCGTCTGTCGGCGCGCCCACCGGCGCCGATCGGGCGGTCCGCGCGGCGTTGCTTGCGGCGGTCAGGCACCGGTTCGCCTTGCGCCGTTGCGTTGCCGCGTGCCGTCGCGTCGCGCCGGACGGCGTGGGCTGCGGCGTGTCGTCGGCGAAGGTCGGCCAGCCGGCTGCCCCATGCCTGTTGGATCACCTCGAGCCTGGCGATGACCTGTTTCATATCGGCGGGGCGGTCGGCGGGTGCGTCGTTGCAGCACGCCATTACGAAGTTCGACAGGCCCTTGGGGAGGCGTTCGTTGAGCTCAATCGGGGCCTGGGGTCGGTCCGCGGCGACCAGGTCGATGCCGTGCGGGGATTGACGACGCAGCGCGGTCGGGAACACGTTTCCGGTGAGGACCCAGTACATCGTGGCACCAAGATTGAACACGTCCGTGCGTTGGTCAAGGCGCAGGCGTCGCACCTGCTCGGGCGCGATGAAATCGGGCGTCCCCTGGATGCGTTCCTTCCGGTGGCCGATCGGGCATGTCTGCCCGAAGTCGATGACCTTCACGACGCCCTTGCGCCCGATCATGATGTTGTGGGGTTTGATGTCGGTGTGCACATACCCCGCCTGGTGCAGTGCGTCGAGCCCGGACGCGACCTTGAGAAAGAGCTTGAAGAACGTGTTGAGCCGATTCGGCAGGGCCTTTTCGAGCGGAAGGCCGTCGACGAGCTCCATCACCAGGAGCATCTCCTTGACTTGCAGGAGTTTGCGAATCCGGTGTAGGGCGTGGCTTTTCCGGAGGTGCGGGTGATCCATCCGGCCGCTCACGTCGTACTCGTTCTCGACCTGCTTGAGAAACCGGTCGTCCTCGGGCCCGCGCCGGACCACGCGCTTCACGGCGAACTGCTTCCCCGTCGCTAGTTCCGTCGCAATGTAAAGCCGCGAGCCCGCGCCGGTACCGATCTGCCGAGTCAGCCTGAAACCGGGAATCAACGAACGCAACGCGGCACTTCCTTACACATGGCTTGATCGGTGGCGGGGCGGCACACCGTGGCGCCGTCCGACACGCCTGGTCAACGTCGAAACCCGCGCCCCACCCACGATCCGGCCGCAGCCGCCCCGCGCGGACACGCCGCCACCGGCAAGTCATAACGCTGCGCTCGCTCCGCGGCAGGTCTTGGGCGCTGCTGTCGTCTCACGCGGGTTGTGACCGCCACATCTGGGCGCCGGTACCAGGGTTGTCGGCCCGTGCCCGAGGCGGCTTCAGGACGGATTGTAGCCACTCGCGGCGGTGGTTGCGCCGGGATCGATCTTACCCAGCCGACCGGACACCCCACCCGGACCGACGATGATGAGCGTGTCGCCGGCGTTGAGTACGGCGTCCGGCTCGGGGTTCACGAGGGTCTCTCCGTCCGCCCGTTTGACGGCCACGACAATCGCGCCGGTCTTCTGGCGGATCAGGGAGTCGCGGAGGGTGACACCCGCGAGGGCTGACTGCCCGCCGACGACAAACTCGTCCATCTCGAGGTCGACGCCCTGGGCGGCCACCTCGACGAAGTCCACGACGTTGGGTCGGGTGAGGATGTTGATGATCTTGGTAGCGCCGATGACCTGCGGGCAGATCGCGCGGGACGCACCCGCGCGTTTGAGCTTGATCTCGGTGCTGGGCTGCTCGGCCCGGGCGATGACCTGCAGCTCCGGCTGCAGCGTTCGGGCCGTGAGCGTGATGTAGACGTTGTCCGCATCGTGGGGGAGGACGGTCACCAGCGCCCGCGCCCGCAAGATGCCCGCCTGCAGCAGCGCGTCCTCCTCGGTCGCGTCTCCGATGACGTAGGGAATCTGGTGCTCGATCAGGTCGCGCTCCGCGTCGCGCCGGCGCTCGACGACGACCACGGGCACGCGCACGCGCGTCAACTCACTCAGTGCGAGCGACCCCATCCGCCCGTAGCCGCAGAGAATCACATGGCCCTTGAGTTTGCCGATCGTCGATTCCACCCTTCTTCTCCAGCGCAACGCCCGGATCTCGCCGCTTACGAAGAGCGTGACGAGCGACGTGAACGCGAACCACACGGTGCCCAGCCCGAGGATGATCACCAACATTGTCCATACGCGACCCTCAGGGGTCAGCGCAAACACCTCGCGAAAGCCGACCCCCGACACCGTGATCGCCGTCATGTAGGCGGCGTCGGCGAGCGTGACGCCCTGAATCAGCATGTATCCGACCGTACCGACCACGTAGACGCCGGCCATGACGGCGAGTGATCCGAACAGGCGCGTGCGCGTCGACAACGCGGAGTTCTCCAACACCGGCGACACACCGGCGGGCGGTTCGCCGGCCGCGGCGTGTCACCGGCGACGGCGGTGGGTTGCACCGCGCCGGTGCCGGGTCGTCACACCCCGGCCGATCGAAGCGACATGGCGATGACACCGATAATGACCACGATGTACACGCCGATCAACGCGATCGGCAGCCACAAGACGGCGATCGCCGCGCGCCAGCCGGTCGTACCGTGTACCTCCTTGATGCCGATCGTCAACGTCACCATGCACCACACCGACGCGACGGGATTGCCGCATATCGGGACGGCGATCAGGAACCCCGGCCCCATGCTGTACATCGCCGTCCGGAACGTGCACTCCATCGATCTGCGGTTCGGGACCAGCAGCCACAGCGCGGGCTGGATGCAGATCGATGCGATCGCACTGCCGATGAACGGTGCGATCAGCGGGCCAACCAACGCCATCGGCACGTAAATCAGCGCCATGATGCTGACCGGCAGCATCCCCGGCACCGCGCCACCGGGACCCCCGACCCCGGAGCGTGTGATCGCCGTCCCGATCGCCGCGTACAAACCCATCTGAAACACCGCGTACGGCACGTACCCGATGTACAGTGTCATCATCGCGAAGTACCACGCCTCCTTGATTGACGTGCCGGAATGCCTCCGGAACAGCGCCGCCGGGCGCACGAGTGTCATCGTCGCCGTCCGCCACCAAGCGCGCCAAAGCCCCAGGCGGCGCCGATCGTCCCACGGCGACGCATCCACCCGCGTTCCGATCGCGTCGCCGCGCTGCGGCACCACGCGCATCTCCCGCAGCGACACGGATCGGTGGCACTTGACACATTCGAACGCACGCGGCGACGGCAGGCCCTGTGCGTCGTTGCCGAAGTAAGTCTGCGCGCAATGCGGGCACGTGAACGCGACGTCGCCGGGCTCGAACCGGTACCACGCGACCTCGAACCCCCGGCCGCACTCCGGGCACACCGGTTGCTCGAGGTTGAACAGCAGGTAGCCGCACGAGACGCAGTTCATCGGCGAAGAGTCTAAGACCGCGAACCGCGCTCGGCAACGCCCGCCGGCGCGCCGGCCCGCGCGCCGTACGGCTTCACGCGTGCATCGCACCCCCGCATGGCGGAGCCCGGTGGGAAACGAACCGAGGATCGACGTATACTCACACGCGGCGTTGATGGTCAACGGCGCCGCGGGCGCTGCGTGCGTGGTGGGCGCCTCACCTCTTGAGAGGTAGGGGACGCCAAGCTGGCCCGCTGCGCGCATCCCCCACGGCCAGGCCATGGGGCAACCAACACGCAGCGCTACGCGTGACGCAGCGCTGGCGGCGGATCACCCGGCGCTGCATCGTGACGAAAGGTAGGCCATGTGCCCGACGCGCGACAACATACGCTTCTGGGCGGTCGTTCCCGCAGCCGGGGTGGGACGGCGGATGGGCGGTGTGAAGCAGACGCTTCCGTACGGCCGGTCCACCATGGCCGGCACCGTCGTCCGCACGGCGCTCGATGCGGGCGTCGACGGCGTCGTCGTGGTCACGCGCACGACGCTCGTACCCGCGCTCGCGCTGCCCGACGACCCGCGCGTCGCCACGCGCTTCAACGACGCGCCCGAAAGCGACATGATCGACTCGATCCGCATCGGCCTATCAAGCCTGGCCGACCGCGGACCGACGCACGGCGGGGGACAGGCGACGGACGGTGTCCTCGTGGTGCCGGCGGACATGCCGACCATCTCCGTCGACGCGTATCGGCTTTGCATGGCCGCGTTCGCGGCGGATCCGCTTCGCATCGTGATCGCAACGCATGCCGGCCGGCGAGGTCATCCGATGATCTTTCCGGTGTCGCTGCGCGGCGCGGTGATGCGTCTTCGCGGCGGCCTGCGGGTGTTGCCGCAGCGATACTGCGGGCGGGTCCAACTTGTCGAGACGGACGACCCCGGTGTTACGAGAGACATCGATACCGCCGCCGATTACCGCGACGTCTAACGTGCATCCCAGCCCCGTACGCCCGCGCGGATGCATCCCTGCTCACGCCTTTCGGAGGGGTGTTGTCACGCGTTGTCGGACGCGCACCTGGTGAACCGACGACGTGTGCCCGGCGGGTGGGGGGGCGGGGCGCTGTCGGCGATCCGTATGGGTCATCCGTCGATCCCTCCGCCACGGTGGGCGGACGCTGCGCTCACGACCCGGTGACATGTGTTCGGTATCCCGCCGCGTGCGGTGGTACCTGTTGCACGGATTCGTGAAACGGCTGTACGATGGGCGCCGGCTGTGCCGGTCGGGCACCGGCACGTTTCGGGCGGCCGTCATGGCGTACTGCACATGAGGTTTGTTCGTCCGCGGGGGGTGGTTGTACGGCAGGGGGCATAGATCGAGCTTGGTCGTGCATACGCGTCCTGGATATCGCGATGGACCCTGAACCGAATTCCGTGCCGGCGCGACCGCTGCCGGTCGTGCGCGCGTTCATTGATGCGTTGGATCACGACGTGCTGCACCTGCTCGCGCGGCGCAACGCCCTCGTCGCGGAGATCGCGCAATACAAGCGAGAGCGCCGCGTGCCGATCCGCGATTACGCCCGTGAACGAGACATCATCGAGGACCGCTGCGCCCGGTCCCAAACGCTCGGGCTGTCGCCGGACCTGACCGAGAGTCTGTTTCGCCTCATCCTCTGGGGCAGCCGAGATCGGCAGGCGGCGCTCCGCGCCGAGGTTCCGATCGACGTGGAGCCGAAGTCCGTGGCGGTCATCGGCGGCCGGGGGAACATGGGACGCTGCATCGCCAGGCTCTTCGGTGACCTCGGCCACGCCGTCATGGTGGCGGACGTCGACACACAACTCACCCCCGAAGAGGCGGCCGCGTCCGCCGATGTCGTCGTTGTCAGCGTGCCGATCGACGCGACGGTCGATGTCATCCGTCGTCTCGGTCCGCTCGTGCGCGACGACGCACTGCTCATGGACGTTACGTCGATCAAGCGCGCCCCCGTCGACGCGATGCTCACCGCGTCGAACGCGTCGGTGGTCGGGACGCACCCACTCTTCGCGCCGTCGGTGCATTCGCTGCAGGGGCAGCGTGTCGTGGTCTGCCCGGGTCGCGGTGACGCGTGGCTCGCGTGGTTGCAGAGCGCATTCCGCGCCCGCGGCCTCGTCATCAAGGACGCCGACCCCGAGACGCACGACCGCGCGATGGCCGTCGTGCAGGTGCTCGTGCATTTTTCGACCGAGGTCATGGGTCGAACGCTCGCGGACCTCGGCGTTGACATCGGCGAGACGCTTGCGTTCACGTCGCCGGTCTATCTCATGGAGCTGCTCATGACGGCCCGTCACTTCGCGCAGTCGCCCGATCTCTACGCGGCCATCGAGATGTCCAACCCAGCGGCGGCGGACGTGGCGGCCGCATTCGTCAACGCGGCGACGCGGCTCGAAACGATCATCGGCGGTAAGGATCGGGACGCGTTCTCGGCGCTGTTCGACGACGTGCGGGCGCATTTCGGCGCGTTCACCGAGCAGGCGCTCGAGCAATCCAGCTTCCTGATCGATCGGCTCGTCGAACGAGCGTAGCCCGCACGGCAGCATCCCGCGTGGCGCCGTCGCGCGAACACGCGATGCCGGGAAAGGTTTCACTTCGGGCCGTACGGGGCGACGCGCAGCGCTCGTCAACGCCGGCGGTGACGGCCTACGGCTTCGCGTCGCACGTACACACGGCGTGCCCGCACCCCGGACAGCCCGCGCCGTATTTCCGCTCGACGGCGGCCGTCAGGTCGACGTCGTTGATGTTTGCCAACGTCACGAGCCACGCGAGTACGTCTGCGAACTCCTGGTTCTTTTCGTCTTGTGTCCCCTCGCGTAGCGCCGATGCGAGTTCGCCGACCTCCTCCATGAACCAGAGGAACGTGCCCGGCGTGCCGCGGCGGCGGTCCTGGTCGCTGTACATGTTGTCGATGAAGCGCTGAAGTTCGGCGAGCGTCATGTCTGGTCAACTCCGAACACACCCGCAGCGTGACGTCGACACGGGTCCGGCCGCGCCGACGCTCGGGGCGTGTTACCGCTCAAACCGTGTCCGCGACGGGTCCGCGCCGCCGGTCCCGCGGTGCCACCCGTCACGCGGTGTCGGCGATCGATCGGTAATAGTCAATCGCCCGTGACAGCCCTTCCTCAAACGGTACGACGGATGAAAACCCGAGCAACGCTTTCGCGCGCGTGATGTCGGCGCAGGAGTGCCGCACATCGCCGGTCCGCGGTGGCACGTGCTCGGGTTGGACATCCGTGCCGAGCGAGCGGTTGATCGCGGCGATGACGCGGTTCACGGTGATCTGATCGCCGCACGCGGCGTTGACGACCTCCCCCTGGGTCTTGTCGGCGTTCATGGCGAGCATGTTCGCGTGCACGACGTTATCGATGTAGGTGAAGTCGCGGGTTTGTTCTCCGTCGCCGTAGACGGTCGGCGGTCGCCCCGCGAGCAGCGCCGTAACAAACGCCGGGATCGCGGCGGCGTACTCGCTTTTCGGATCCTGCCGCGGACCGAACACGTTGAAATACCTTAGCGAGATCGTCTCGAGACCGTAGCAAGCGTGAAATGCCAACGCGTACGTCTCGCCCGCGAGCTTCTGCACCGCGTACGGGCTCAGCGGGCTTGGCACAATCCGCTCGTGCTTGGGCGACTCGGGTGTGTCCCCATACGCCGAGCTGCTCGCCGCGTAGATGAACCGGTGCACCTTGTGGTGCACCGCGGCGCGCAGCATGTTGAACGTGCCCGTGACGTTGACGTCATGGCTGTCCTGTGGATGCTCGACCGATTTCGGGACGGACGGGATCGCGCCTTGGTGGAACACGAAGTCGATACCCAGGCACGCCCGGAGGCATTCCTCGGGATGGCGCAAATCCGCTTCGTGCAGCTCGATCCGGTCGGCGACCGCGTCAAGGTTCGACCATTTCCCGGTCGAGAAGTTGTCGAACACACGCACATGGTGGCCGAGTTCAACCAGCCGCACCGCAAGGTGCGATCCGATGAACCCCGCGCCACCCGTTACCAGCACATTCGCCATATCGCGTTACCCTCGCGCCGACCCGCCGCCTGAGGGGCACCGTGCCGATTACCCTTTGATCACTCATCGATGCAGCCGTGACGCAACACTCAGAACAGCTCAAACAACACGGCATCGCCCGGACGCAGCGCCACCGGGAGCACGACGCGGCCCCGCCGCGCCGGCGACAACACGTCGCCCGTGGTCCGCGCCCGAGACGTCGCCACCGGCACCGCCCGCCGCACCGGCAGCCCCGCAACGCGCGCGGGCACGTGGACGGTGTCGCGCACATAATCGCTCGATGACGCGTTGAACACAAGTATGTATCGGCGCCGCCCGCGGACCAGCGCCGCGACGCGCAACGCATCCGCGGTCTGCCGGACATCGTCCAATTCGCGCACAGACACGCCGCGCAGCCGTCGCACCCACAGCCGCGCGCGCCCCGTGAGCGCCTTGAGCGCAGCCGGCACCGCAGCCCCCGCCGCCGCCCGGCGCGCCGCCACACCGGGTGCATCTCCGGGCATCCGCCGGTAGCGATCCACGACGATACCGGCCGTGCGCCCCGCCAACAAACCCGCATGGAAGTCCGCCAGC